>JBOHSO010000130.1:0-3629 GCA_050921685.1 Gemmatimonadales bacterium | reverse complement strand
AGGGCGGAGCGTGTCGCGCCGCGCGGGCTTGGCGGTGTCGGCGGCGGCCCGGGCGGAGTCGGCGGCGGCTCGCTCGCGTGCCGTGAGCGAGTCGTAGCCCGCGGACGTCAGCAAGGCGCGCACCGCGAGCGGGGTCGAGTCGGGGAGCGCCAGCAGCCGGACCTCGAGCGAGTCGAGCGGCAGCGCCGGATCGAGCGGTTGAGAGAACGTCAGCCGGGCGGCGGTCGAATCGACCGGCTCCGCCTGACGCAGCCGCGGGCCGATCGTGTCGTGCGCGAACGTCCACAGCACGACGGCGGCGCTCGAATCGAGCATCACGAGCGTGGAGTCGTACGCCTCGCGGCGGTCGCGCTGGCGATTGCCGTTTTGATCCTGGACCGCGAACACCGCGTAGCGGCCGGGCGGCAGGCTCCCGAGCCGGAAGGTGCCGGCGGAATCCGCCACGGTGAGGTACGCGATGGTGTCGGGGAGCGGCACCGCCTGGATCAGCCCGCCCGGAAGGGCGCGCTGCTCCACCCATTGCACAGCGATCCCCGCGAGCTGGGCGTGCGGCAGCGCGGGGCCGGTGCTGAACACAATGGTGCGCCGGTCCTTCGTGAGGTTGCGGCGCAAGTCGGCGATCCCGGGCAACACCTCGAGGTGGTAGACGCGGCCCCGTTTCCACCCCTCTTTGGGCTTCACGTGAATGGCGGACCGGTGCCAGGACACCTTGACCGGACCGGCGGTGGGGGAGAGCAGCACGCGCGATCCCAGGCCGGCGCCCGGGCTCCCGGGCGAGGGAGCACCGCCGCTCAGCTCGTCGATCACCCCGTCGAACTGGATCACTGCATCGCCGCGCAGCTCCGGCAGGACGGCGCCCGATTCCGGATAGACGCCGAGAATAAGGGGCGGTTTTTCGTCGGGGGGCCCCCCGGGGGGAGGCCCGGTGTTGGCGCACGCAGCCGCCAGCGCGATTACGAGCAGCCCAGCGCCGAGAGCTTGCCGGCGAGCACGTCGCGCTGTGCGCGCCACGCCTGCTCCTTTTCACGTTCCCGGGCCACCACTTCGGCGGGCGCCCGGGAGACGAAGTTCTGGTTGGTGAGCTTGTCGCTGAGCCCGGCGAGCTGCCGGTCGAGCCGGGCGAGCTCGTCGGAGAGGCGGCGGCACTCCTGTCCCATGTCGATCGCGCCGGCGAGCGCCACCACCACCTCGCTCCCGTCGGCGAGCACCGCGTGCGCCCCGCCACCGTCCGATACGCCGTCGAGCCGCAGCTGTTCCAACTGCGCCAGCCGCTGCACCGTGTCGCGCTCGGCGGTGAACGCCGCGCGTGCCTCCGGCGTCCGAGCGACCACGGTGGCCGAGATCCGGGTTTTCGGAGGGACGCGGTACTCGGCGCGGATGCTCCGGATCGCCGTGATGGCCTCCTGCACACGGGGGAAGGCGAACGCCGCCTGGGGATCGACCAGCGCCGCGTCGTACCTCGGCCACGCCGCGACGATCAGCAGCTCGTCCGGCTTCCTGCCGGGGAGCTTCTGCCACAGCTCCTCGGTGACGAAGGGCACCACCGGGTGCAGCAGGCGGAGCGCGACGTCGAAACAGAACGCCAGCACCGATCTGGCCGCCGCGGCACTCGCCTCCGTCGCCGTCAGACGCGGCTTCACCGCCTCGACGTACCAGTCGGCCAGATCGCGCCACACGAATTCGAATGCGTTGCGACTGGCGTCGTCCAGCCGGAATTCTTCGAGTGCCTGCGTCACGTTGCGGATCGCCCCTTCCGCTTGTGACAGGATCCAGCGATCGGCGAGTGTCAGCCGGTCCTGCGCCAGGGCGCTCACCGGCTCGACCGTCGCGGGGAGATGCCCCAGAATGAATCGCCCGATGTTCCACAGCTTGTTGGCGAAGTTGCGGCCCGGTGCGAAGGTGGTGGCGAGGTCGTTCGGGTCGAGGAGCACATCCGCGCCGAGCGAGCTTCCCGCGATCACGGTCCAGCGCAGTGCGTCGGCGCCGTACAGCCGCACCACGTCGAGCGGATCGATGCCGTTGCCCAGCGACTTCGACATCTTGCGATGCTGGGTGTCGCGCACGGTGCCGTGTAGATACACCGTCGCGAACGGCTTCTCGCCCATGACGTGATAGCCCGACACCAGCATCCGGGCGACCCAGAAAAACAGGATCTCGGGCGCGGTGACGAGGGTGTGCCCCGGATAGTAGCGCGCGAGGTCGGCCGTCCGCTCTGGCCAGCCCAGCGTCGAGAACGGCCAGAGCCACGACGAGAACCAGGTGTCGAGCACGTCCGGATCCTGCTCGACCGGCCCGCCGCACTTCGGGCAGGCCGCCGGGTCCTCCTGATCCGCCCACTGGTGCCGGCACGTCGTGCAGGTGAACACCGGAATGCGATGGCCCCACCACAGCTGCCGCGAGATGTTCCAGTCCCGGATGGTCTCCATCCAGTGCTCGTACGTCGCCCGCCAGCGCTCCGGGACGATCCGGTATTCGCCGTTCCGGTAGGCGGCCAATACCGGAGCCGCGAGTGGCTGCATCTTGACGAACCACTGATCGGAAAGCCGCGGCTCGACGATCGAATCGCAGCGGTAGCAGCGCCGCACCGCGTGCGGGTGGGGCTCCGTCTTGACGAGCAGCCGCTGCGCCTCGAGCAGCGCGACGATCTTCTTGCGCGCGTCGAACCGGTCCAGCCCGACGAGCTCGGCCGGCACGCGCGGTGTGGCGTCGCCCTTCCGGTCCCCGCCGTCGTCGCCCATCGTGCCGTCTTCCCGCATCACCAGCGGCATCGGAAGGCCGTGCCGGCGCCCGACCTCGAAGTCGCTCGCGTCGTGGGCCGGCGTGACCTTCACGAACCCCGTTCCGAATTCCCGGTCCACGCTCTCGTCGGCGAGCACCGGGATCGAGACGCCGGCGATGGGCAGGCGCACCTGCTTGCCGACCACGCCCGCCGCGCGCGGGTCCTCCGGATGCACGATGACGGCGGTGTCGCCGAGCAGCGTTTCCGGGCGGGTGGTGGCGACGGTGATCGCGCCGGACCCGTCCGCCAGGGGGTAGCGGATGTCATACAGGGTGCCGGTGTGGTCGTGGAACTCGGCCTCCTCGTCCGACAGGGCCGTGAGGCAACGCGGACACCAGTGAATGACGCGGTGGCCGCGGTAGATCAGCCCCTGCTCCCACAGCCGCACGAACACCTCGCGCACGGCGCGCGACAGTCCGGGCTCGAGGGTGAAACGGGTGCGGGTCCAGTCGCACGAGCAACCGATTACCTTGAGCTGCTCGAGGATGGTGTTCCCCGTCTCCCGCACGAATGCCCAGACGCGCTCGACGAATGCCTCGCGGCCGATGTCGAAACGGGTCTTGCCCTCCTGGGCCAGCAGCTTCTCCATCACGTTCTGCGTGGCGATGCCGGCATGGTCGGTGCCCGGGACCCACAGGGTCTCGCGCCCCCGCATCCGCTCGAACCGGATCAGCACGTCCTGGATGACGTTGTTCAGGCCGTGCCCCATGTGCAGGATGGCCGTGACGTTGGGCGGCGGCATGACGATGACGTACGGTTGGCGGCCGGGACCGGGCGTCGGGGCGAAGGCGCCGTGCTCCATCCAGGCCCGGTAGCGCGGGGCCTCGACGGCATGCGGGTCGTACTGGGG
>JBOHSO010000129.1:0-1703 GCA_050921685.1 Gemmatimonadales bacterium | reverse complement strand
TCCTGCGCGGCGGCGGCCGCCGCCGCGATCCCGCCCAGGGTATCGTGGTCGGTGAGCGCGATGGCCGCGAGCCCGACTTCGTGCGCCCGTCGCGCCACCGCCTCCGGCGCGAGCTGGCCGTCCGAGGCGGTCGAATGACAATGCAGATCAACGTGCGCCGTAGGCGCTCTCCGGCGCGGTCCAGGCCGGCTGCGATTGGCGGAACAGCTCCAGCAGCTGCCGGTCCGAAAGCTCGCCCAACGCGGCGTCGGTGCGCCGTGTGCCGGTCGGAGCGTAGCGGGTGAAGCGGCGCTTGCGCGCGGAGCCGGTCCCGAGCTGAAACACGAGGCCGTACTGATCCTGGCCGTACACGGTGCTCCGGCCGGACGGGAAGACTTCCCACATTTGGCCGTCCACCGTGAGGGTGCGACGCGCCATGCGCTAGGCCTCCGCCGGCGCGGCGAGGGAGACTTCGCTCCACAGCTCCCACGCGTCGGGGGCGTACGTGACGAGGCTCTGGAGCTTCTTTTCCAGCTTGGTTTCCTCGGGGAGGCGCGAGGCTTGCGCGCGGTGCGACATCTCGGTCGGGCTTTCGGAGAACTCGATGAGGAGCCGCGGGTCTCTCGCGTTGCGGAACAGCCAGATGCGCTGCCCGCGCGCCTCGGCGAACTGACACAGCTCGCGCAGGGTCGCCAGGTAGTCGGCCTCGTTCGCGGCCGCGACCCGCACGCGCGAGGCGGTGAGGACCTTGGGCATCGTCACACCGCTCCTTCCGGGAATTCCTGCAGCATTTTTTTCACGTCCGCCAGGAACCGATCCGCATCGGCGCCGTCCACGATCCGGTGGTCGTAGGACATGGTGAGCATCCCCATCGTCCGAATGGCGATGGTGTCGGTGCCGTCGGGCAGCGGGACGACCTTCGGCCGCTTCTCGATCGATCCGACGCCGAGGATCGCCACCTGCGGCTGGTTGATGATCGGGATCCCCGCGTAGGGCCCGAAGCCGCCGGGATTGGTGATCGTGAAGGTGCCCTTTTGGATGTCGTCCGGCGACAGCTTCTTGGTACGCGCCCGCTCGCCCAGCTCGTTGATGGCGCGTGCGATCCCCATCAGCGACAACTCATCGGCATGCTTGACGACGGGGACGATGAGGCCCCAGTCGAGCGCCACCGCGATGCCGATGTTGATGTCGTGGCGGAAGATCGTGCTGTCGCCCGACACCGCGGCGTTGATGACCGGATGCGCACGCAGGTTCTCGGCGCACGCCTTGGCGATGAACGCGAGGTAGGTGAGGCTCACCCCACGCTCGGCGTACGATTGCTTGTGGGCGGCTCGCAAGGCGGCCACGCGTGAGTAATCGATTTCGAAGAAACTCGCCACGTGCGCCGAAGTCCGGCGCGACATGACCATGTGGTCCGCGGTGATCCGGCGGATCTTGGACCACGGCTCGACGCGATCGCCGGGCCAAGGCTCGGCTGCGGGATGGCCGATGGCACCAGCGGGGGCTAGGGGTCGGGGGCCGGAGATCGGGGCCGCGGGGACACCCCGCTCGATGAACCCCAGGATATCCTGTTTCGTTACGCGTCCCGCGAAGCCCGTCCCCGAGATCTGCGAGATGTCCAGCTGGTGCTCTGCCGCGATCTTGCGGACCAGCGGGGTCGAGCGCCGGCGCAGCCGCTCTTCCGTTGTCTCGGCGCCGTCGCCCTTGGGCGGAGCGGTCGGCGC
>JBOHSO010000128.1:0-2852 GCA_050921685.1 Gemmatimonadales bacterium | reverse complement strand
GCCCGGACGCGGTCGTCGATCTGCGTCCAGCCGAGCAGCAGAAAGATGAAGGAGATCGCGATCAGCGACGCGATCGTCATTCCCGAAATGGGATTGGCCGAACTGCCGATCTGGCCACAGATGCGGGACGACACCGTCGTGAAGAAGAAGCCGAAGAGGATGATGAGCGCGCCACCCAGGATGTTCACGCCGATCTGGGGCAGGAACGCGAGCACCAGCGCCAGACCGGCCGAACCGAACACGGTCAGGGTAATCGGGAGATCGTCGTCGGTCCGCAACCGCGCTGCGACGGCCTGGCCCACGCGACTGGCCTTCATGTCGGCGAAGCCGGCGCGAAAGGCGCCCAGAATGGTGGGCAGCGACCGCACCAGCGCGATGATACCCGAAGTCGCGACCGCGCCGGCGCCGATGTAGAACACGAACGCGGCCCGGACCTCACCGGCGCTCATGTCCCGGATCAGCTTGGTGGTGCCGAACATCGGCTCGGTCATCGAGCTGCCGAACAGCTTGATCGCCGGCATCAGAACGATGTACGCCAGGCACCCGCCGGCGAAGAGATACCCCGCGATGCGTGGCCCGATGATGTACCCGACCCCCATCAGCTCCGGACTCACCTCCACCCGCACTTCGGCGCTTTGATACGAGCGGAATACGCGGCCCGGATACTCCTGCCACAGCTTGAGCGCCACCATCATGAACTTGTAGACGAAGGCCAGCCCGAACGCCTGGAACACCGTCTTCGCATGGACGCCGCCCTTCTCCCCCGCGATCAGCACCTCGGCGCACGCGGTCCCCTCGGGGTAGGGCAGGTTGCCGTGCTCCTTCACGATCAGCGCGCGGCGCAGCGGGATCATCATCAGCACGCCCATCAACCCGCCCGCAATCGCGAGGATCGTCACGCGGCCGATGTCCAGATCGTAGCCCATCAGCAGGATCGCCGGGATCGTGAACACCACGCCCGCCGAGACCGAGTCGGCCGCCGAGCCCGTCGTCTGGACGATGTTGTTCTCGAGGATCGTGGACCGCCCTAGCGTCCTGAAGATCGTGATCGCCAGGACCGCGATCGGGATCGACGCGCTCACCGTGAGCCCGATCTTCAGGGCGAGGTACACGTTGGAGGCCCCGAAGATGAGACCCAGCAGCACGCCCAGGGACACTGCCCTGGGGGTCAGCTCCGCTGGCGATTGGGTCGGCGAGATGTAGGGCTGGTGGTCGGCCATCGATGCCCCGGCAGTCGGTCGAGGGTGAGCGGACAATGTGGCGCGGGATCCGCCGGGGCGGTAGGAGGGGAGCGATCGGGAGCGATCGGGAGCGGTCGGGGATGGGCGGGGTTACAATACTGCCGATGACGCTCCCCGACCGGCCCAGCTCGCCGCTCTCGGCCTCCGACCGTCTGTTCGTCGAATTCCAGGCCGTGCTGGCGGGCCGCTATTCCATCGAGCGCGAGCTGGGTCGCGGGGGCATGGGGATCGTCTACCTGGCGCGCGAAGTGCGGCTCGACCGGCCCGTGGCGTTGAAGCTGTTGCCGCCGGTGCTGGCGGCGCGCCCGGGTCCGCGCGAGCGCTTCCTGCGCGAGGCGCGCACCGCGGCGAAGCTCTCCCATCCGAACATCATTCCGATCCACGCGGTGGACGAGATCGGCGACTTCGTCTATTTCGCGATGGCGTATGTGGAGGGCGAGACGCTGTCCGAGCGGGTGCGCCGCCGCGGGCCGCTGGGCGCCTCGGACGCCGCGCGGGTGCTGCGCGAGGTCGCCTGGGCGCTCGGCTACGCCCACGGGCAGGGCGTGATCCACCGTGACGTCAAGCCCGACAACATCATCCTCGAGACGGCGACCGGTCGGGCGCTGGTCGCCGATTTCGGGATCGCGGGGCAGGTGAGCGGGGCGGCAGCCCTGGACGGCGGCGAGGTGATTGGGACGCCGGAGTTCATGAGTCCCGAGCAGGCGCTGGGCGAGCAAGTCGATGCGAAGAGCGACCTCTACGCGCTGGGCGTCGTGGGGTTTTTTACGCTGTCGGGACGGTTGCCGTTCCAGGGCGCGAAGCCGACCGAGGTGCTGGCGAAGCAGGTGACCGAGGCGCCCCGGCCGCTCGGGGAGGTCGCCGGGGGCACGCCGCGCCGGCTGGCGCAGACCATCGACCGCTGCCTGGCGAAGGAGCGCGACGAACGCCCCGAGAGCGCCGCGGTGCTCGCCGAACAGCTCGGGCTGGCGCTGGAGCAGCGCAAGGAGCTGCCGGTCGCGCTGCGCGTCTTCGTAAAGCGCGGCGGCCGGCTCGGCGGTATGGGTGGGCTGATCTACATCCTGTCGCTGCCGATGGCGATGGGCATTGCGGCGGGGCTCGCGCCGCGCGGTATGCAGGTCTCGTTCGCCTTTCTCACCTTCGCGGCCGCCGTGACCGTCGTCCCCTTCGCAATGCTCGTCGGCCGCGCGCGGCGGCTGCTCGCCTCGGGCTACGACCCACAGGACCTGAGCGCGGCGTTCCGCACCGAGCTGGAGCACGGGCGGGAGGAGCGGGTGTTCGAGTATGGTCGCGAGGCGTCCACCTACGAGCGTGCCATGCGGCTGCTGGCGGCGGGCAGCGTGTCGCTCGCCGTCGTGTCGGGGGCGATCCTGTTCTCGACACCCTGGGACGTGTTGCGGGAGCTGTACGGGCGGCTGCTCCCCAGTGTGTTCGGGTGGTCCATGTTCTCGGCCCTGGGGAGTAGTTTCTTGTGGCTCACCCGGTTGAACCGGCGCATCGACCTCGACACCCGGATTTGGTCGTGGCTGTGGCAGGGGCCGGTGGGCCGCCTGTTGTTCAAGCTGGCGCGACCGTTCGTCTTCAAGCGCACGCTGCCACCCCCGACCACGC
>JBOHSO010000127.1:0-2608 GCA_050921685.1 Gemmatimonadales bacterium | reverse complement strand
CGGCTTCACGATCAGCGGAAACCCGACCTCGTGCGCGAACGCCGTGGCTTCGGCGTGCGCCGTGACCAGGCGGTGGCGCGCGCACGGCAGCCCTGCCTCGCGCAACAGCGATTTCATCCGTGCCTTGTCCCGGAAATTGCGCGCCGCGCTCGAGCTCATGCCGGCGACACCGAGCTCCCCGCGAACTTCCGCGAGGGGCACCTGGAGCTGTTCATAGGCGCCAATCAGCCGATCGACCGACCCCAGCCGCCGGGTCAACTGCTGGACGGCATCCACCAACTGCCCCGTGTCTAACACGTCGGCGACACGCCAATGCGCCGCGACCTGTGACCGCACCGGCAGGGGAAGGTCCTCCAACGGTGATTGACTGATCACCCCGAGCCGCACGTCGGGCAGCCCCGCCATCGCCGCGATCATGCGCGAGGCGTTCTCGGACAGCACCGGTGCGGCAAACACGGCCACGGGCATGGGAAGCCTACGGTAACGCGCAGCCCACGGCCTGACCACCCCACGGCGCGCTATGGAACCAGAAAGGCCGAGCGTACATTATCCGGCTGCGAATGCGACGGTACCCTCAGTTCTATTTGCGGTGGAAGGCGCGCGCGCGAGCCCGCGCGCACCGGGGCACGCTCCAGGTCCTTCCAGCGGTCGTGAGCCCACAGCTGGGCAACAGGCGCAATCTCCTGGTCTACACCCCGGCCTCGTATGCACGCGGCGACGAGCGCTATCCGGTCATTTACATGCACGACGGCCAGAACCTGTTCGATCCCGCCACGAGCTTCGCGGGGGACTGGGGCTTGAAGACGGCGCTCGCCTGGGCGAGCCGCCGCGGACTGGAGGCGATCGTGGTGGGGATCCCGAACATGGGCGCCGCGCGGATCGACGAGTACACCCCGTTCGTGGACCCGAAGCTCGGCGGCGGCGACGGCGAGCGCTATCTCGATTTTCTCATCCACACAGTGAAACCGCTCGTGGACGACCGCTTCCGCACACACGCCGACCGGGCGCACACGGGCATAGCCGGCTCGTCGCTGGGTGGACTGATCAGCCTGTACGCATTCTTCGATCACGCGGAGGTGTTCGGCTTCGCGGGCGCGCTAAGCCCTGCCCTGTGGTTCGCCAACGCGGCGATCCTCGACCTGGTGCAGCAGGCCCCGCGGATCCCTGGGCGCGTATATCTCGACGTCGGGCTGCGAGAGGGCGCGAACCACGTGGCGCTCGCCCGCCGCTTGCGCGATCTCCTCCTCGACAAGGGCTACGAGCTGCGACGGGATTTCCGCTGGGTAGAAGACCGGGACGGCCGACACCACGAGTCGGCGTGGGGCCGGCGGTTTCGCAAGGCGCTGCCGTTCCTGTTGCGCAACGGCGGTCCGGGATGAACCAGGAGCACCACCGATGGCACAGCTCCGCCCTGGGCCGCGACATGGAGCTGCAAGTACTGGGGCATGCGGGAGCGCGGGTATTCGTGTTTCCTACGACGCTGGGGAGCTGCACCGAATGGACCGACCGCTGGATGCACCGCTCCAGCGTGCTGGGCGAGCACCTCGAGCGTGGATGGATCCAGCTGTACTGCCTGCATCACGTGCACGAGGAGAGCTGGTACGCGCCGGACCACGTCCATCCCGGTCATCGCGCCTGGCGACACCTGCAATACGATCAATACCTGCGCGATGAAGTCGTCCCGTTCAGCCTCACCCGGAACCGGACGCCGTTCCTCATTGCCGTGGGCGCGAGCTTCGGAGCCTATCACGCCCTCTGCTTCGGGCTCCGCAATCCACACCTGGTCGGCCGCATCATCGGTCTCTCGGGGACGTACGACATCAAACACCTCACCGGCGGCTACTCCGACGGCAACGTGTACGCGTGCAATCCGTTCGATTTCATGCGCCACGAGCGCGATGCCGGACGGCTCGCGGCGTTTCACCGCCAGGACATCATGCTGGTGGTCGGAGAGCACGACCCCGCGTGCTCGAACAATCGCGAGATGTCCGCGATCCTGTGGGGTAAGGGTATCGGCAACGCGCTGCGCATCTGGAACGGGTGGTCGCACGACTGGCCGTATTGGGAGCAGATGATCAGGCTGTACATCGGGGGGCACGACTAGGGTCGGCCCCGCACGGGCGCCCATTCCCTACACCGCTGCTCCGGCAGGCGCCAGCGCGGCCTCGATGTGCGGGAGGATGTCGGGAAACACGTCGTCGCGCAGTCGCAGCTCATCGGCCAGTCTCCACCCCGCTTCTAGGTCGCCGTGCTCCGCCAGCGTCGCGAGCAGTCGCTCGGTGTCGTCGCAATGGAGGGTGAAGCGCCGAGCGGCGTAGTCCGCCACCTCCCCCGTCGAGATGATGAACTGCCAGTCCGACGCCTGGGCGAGGAGCAGCTCGCGCGCCGCCTGGGCCAGGACGGGCCGCGAGCCCGGCGCCGCGAGCGCCGCGGGTGCCGCCTCCCAAAAGGCATGCTCCAACGGCCACAGCCGCTGCCAGGTCCACGCGGTCTCGTCGTTGAGCCACATGCTGTAGTCGCCGTTCGCCCCCCACGATCCCGCGGCGAGCTGGAGCGCCGCGGCCGGTGGGCGGTCGCGCAGATGGCGGCTCGCCGTGGTCGCCCGCAC
>JBOHSO010000126.1:0-7241 GCA_050921685.1 Gemmatimonadales bacterium | reverse complement strand
GATTACGTCCAGAACGGGCACGGCCGTCTGCTGGTGGCTCCGTTCAGCGTCCGCCCGCTGCCAGGCGCGCCCGTCTCCACGCCACTCACATGGCGGGAGGTCACTCCCAAGCTCGACATCAAGAGCTTCACCATCCGCACGGTGCCCGCGCGGATGCGGAAGCTCAAGGAAGACCCGCTCTGGGCCGTGCTGGGCGAGCAGCCGGACCTGGTGGGAGCGCTCGAGCGGCTCCAGGCGCGCCTGTGACGCAGCCGACCACGGCGGAGTTGCACGTCTCGGTCAGCAAGTCGATCGGCGACGTATCGGCGATCGTGGTCCGGCCCGGCGAGGCCCGCCTGCTGTACGTGCTGGCGCACGGCGCCGGGGCGGGTATGCGCCACCCGTTTCTCGGACGCATGGCGCAGGCGCTCGCCGAGCGGGGCGTGGCGACGCTGCGCTACCAATTTCCCTATATGGAGCGCAAGCAGCGCCGTCCCGATTCCCCGGGTGTCGCGGTGGCCGCCGTACGCGCGGCGGTGGTGGCGGCCGCGCGGGCGGCTCCGGGGGTGCCGCTCATCGCCGGGGGGAAGTCGTTCGGCGGGCGGATGACCTCCACGGCCCAATCCCAGGAGCCGCTCCCCGGGGTCGTCGGCCTCGCCTTCCTCGGATTCCCGCTGCATCCGCCCGGCAAGCCCGGCGTGACGCGCGCCGATCACCTGGCGCAGATCGAGATTCCGATGCTGTTTCTCCAGGGGGAGCGTGACGAATTCGCGGAGCCGGTGCTGCTGCGCCAGGTGCTACGCCAGCTCGGCACGCGGGCGACGCTGCATCTTGTGAAGGACGGCGATCACTCGTTCAACGTCCGGAAGAGCACGGGCCGGAGCGCGGAGGACGTGCTCGGAGAGCTTGCGAATGTGCTCGCGACATGGGCTGCACAGCCACGGAGTGACTTGTGAACTATTGGATCCTCAAGACCGAGCCAACCACGTACAGCTTCGACGACTTGCGGCGGGACAAGTCGACCGTCTGGGACGGAGTCAAGAATCCGCTCGCCCTGAAGCATCTCCGGGCGATGCAGTCCGGCGACGAGGTCCTGATCTATCACACGGGTGACGAGAAGGCGGTGGTCGGTCGCGCGCGCGTGACGAAGGCGGCGTATCCCGACCCCAAGAAGAAGGACCCGAAGCTCGTGGTGGTGAACCTGGCGGCGGGCGTTCGAGTGCCCGCACCGCTGTCGCTGGCGGCTATCAAGGGTGACCCCGCCTTCCGAGACCTGGCGCTGGCGCGTATGCCGCGGCTCTCCGTCGTGCCTGCCACGCCGGCGCAGTGGCGGAGGCTGCTACAGCTGGCGGGTGTAGCGGGCTAGGTCGCGCTGAAGCGGTCGAGGAAATGGCGCTCGTCGGCGGTGAGGCTCTCCGCACCCTCCGTGTCGAGCTTGGCGAGTACCCGCACGATTTCCTCGCGGTTGACCGGGTGCAGCTGGTCGAGCGCGATTCGTTTCCAGCGCTCCGCACTGGCGGCGTCCGGTGCGGACCGGGTGGCGGCCGCGCGGGCCGCGGGCCGAATGCGATCCTCCCCAGGCCGCATCCCGTAGCCGCGCAACACCAGCCAGCCCCCCACAAACCCCCCAAGGTGGGCGAAGTGGGCGACGTTCTGCCGGCCGAGCCCGACGCCTCCGGCCAGAGCGAGCACGGTCATAATCACGATCATGACCCGGGCCTCCACCGGGACGACCCCCCAGACGAGCAGCTGGGCGCGCGGCCAGAAACGGGCGAAGGCCAACAGCACGCCGAACACCGCCGCCGAGGCGCCGATGATGGGCGCTCGCGGGGAGAACACCATCGAGGCCGCCGCGCCGGTCAGCCCACTGATGAAGTACAGCGTCAGGAACCGCCAGGCGCCCACCCGCTCCTCGACCCGTGGCCCGAAGAAGTACAGCCCCAGCATGTTGAACAGGATGTGGCCGAAGCCGGAGTGCAGAAACATGTAGGTGATTACCGTCCAGGGTCGCAGCAGTGCCAAGCTGGGCACGAACGCGAGTGCGGCGGCGTGCTCGGGGAACTGCAACCGCCAGACGAACGCCGCGAGGTTGGCGATGATGAGCACCCCGACCCATCTGGTCATGGCAGGGAAGGCTACACGGGGCGCCGAGTGGCGAGCAAGATGGCACGCTAGGTTCAGATGAGCCGGTCATGAGCGCCCCCTGCCGCCGTATCCTCCTCGCCGACGCCGACGCGTTCTACGTCGCGGTGGCGCGACTCGCCGATCCTGATGGGGCGGGTCGCGCGCCGCTGTTGATCGTCGGCGGCTCCCCCGAGCGCCGTGGCGTCGTCACCTCGGCCTCGTACGAGGCCCGGGTGTACGGCGTGCGGTCCGCCATGCCGATGGCGCGCGCGTTGCGCCTTTGCCCGCAGGCGACGATCGTCCCGGTGCCGTGGGAGGCGTGTGCCGCGAAAAGCCGGGAGATCCAGGGGGTGCTCGCGCGCTTCGCGCCGATCGTCGAGCCAGCGTCGAGTGACGAGTTCTACCTGGACCTCACCGGGACCGAAAAACTCTACCGGGAGGAGCCCTTGGCCGACACCGCGCGCCGCATCCGGGCAGCGGTCCATGAGCGGACCGGGCTGTGGGTGTCGATCGGCGGCGGCACGTCGAAGCTGGTCGCCAAGCTCGCGGCCGCGCTCGCCAAGCCGACCCCCGACGCGCCCGGGGCCGGGGTGCATGTGGTCGCACCCGGCGACGAGGAGGTGTTCGTGGGACGCTTCACGCTCGCCGACATCCCGATGATCGGTCCCAAGTCACAGGAGCGGTTGGGAGGGCTTGGGTGGCGTACCGTGCCGGACGTCCAGCGGCTGGACCGCCGCGAGCTCGTCGCCCGATTGGGGGAGCGGGAGGGGCAGTGGCTGTGGGAGCGGGTGCGCGGCATCGACGATTCGCCCGTCGCGCCCTGGACCGAGCCGAAGTCCATCAGCCGGGACACCACCTTCCCGCGTGATCTCGAAACCGACGACGACCTGTGGCGTGAGCTGCTCGAGCTCGCCGACCGCGCCACGTCGGATCTGCGGGCGGACGGGCTCGTCGCGCGCACGGTTACGGTGAAGCTGCGCGACGCCGATTTCACCACCCGACAGGCCAGTCGGACCCTGCCCGAGCCGGTGCTCACCGACGCGGCGGTGTACGCCGTGGCGCGCGAGCTGCTGGCGCGCCTGCGATCCGCGCGCCGCGTGCCGGCGCGACTCATCGGAGTCGCCCTGTCGGGGCTGGTGCGACCGGGCGAGGCGGCGCAGCTCGCGCTGCTGGAAACCGAGAGCGCCGGTGTGCCCGAGACGGAGCGTGACCGGTCGCTGGCGCGCACGATCGACGCGGTGCGCGAGCGGTTCGGCCCGGACGCGTTGGGCCGGGCGCGGACGCAAGCGTAGGAGGGCTTTGCACTTTCCGGTCGGGCGCGCCAGTTTCCCTGCCGTCCCGCTGCTCCCGTTCAATCCGCTCAGCCCCGGAGGCATGCCCGCATGCTGCTCCGCCGAACCGTGCTCGCGTTCGCCGTTTCGTTCGCGTGCGCCCTGGTGGTGTTCACGCTGCCGCGCTTCGCCTGGAACACGGTGCACGCGGCAGCGGGGCAGCAACCCGACTCCGTCGCTCCCACCGGGGCGCCCGCCCCGCCGGCAGAGCCCCGCCCGCTCGGCACCCGGCTCGTGGGGCTCTTCGGGATCGTGGCGATCATCGGGATCGGACTGCTGTTGTCGCGCGACCGCCGCGCCGTCAGCTGGCGCATCGTGGCGTGGGGGGTCGGGTTGCAGGCGGCGTTCGCGGTGTTCGTACTACGGGTCCCCCTGGGCCAGCAGCTGTTCCAGGCGCTCGGGCGCTTCGTCACTGCGATCCTGAGCTTCTCCTACGTGGGCTCGGAATTCGTGTTCGGCGAGATCGGCAAGCAGCACTCGAGCCTGGGAGTGATTTTCGCGTTCCAGGTGCTGCCCGCCATCATCTTCGTCTCGGCGCTGTTCGCCATCATGTATTACCTCGGCATCATGCAGCTGGTCGTCCGGGCGTTCGCCGTGGTGATGAACAAAGTGATGGGCGCGAGCGGCGCCGAGAGCCTGAACGTGGCGGCCTCGATCTTCATGGGGCAGACCGAGGCGCCGCTCACCATTCGGCCGTTCCTGCCCCGCATGACGCAGTCCGAGCTGATGACCGTGATGACGGCGGGTATGGCGCACGTGTCCGGCTCGATCATGGCGGCGTATATCGCATTCGGGATCGAAGCCCGGCATCTCCTCACCGCCGTGATCATGACGGCGCCCGGCACGATCATGATGGCCAAGATCCTCGAGCCCGAGACGGGCACGCCGGAGACGCTCGGTGGGGTCAAGGTGGACATCCCGCGCACCGACGTGAACGTGGTGGACGCGGCCGCTCGCGGTACCACCGAGGGGCTGTACCTGATGCTCAACGTGATCGCGATGCTGGTGAGCTTCATCGCCCTCATCGCATTGGCGAACGGCGGCTTCGGCTGGATCCACAGTCGCGTGTCGTGGTTCCCGGCCAACATCCAGACCGTGCTCGGATGGTTCTTCAGTCCGATCGCCTGGGTGATGGGTGTGCCCTGGCAGGACAGCGGCACGATCGGCGGCCTGCTCGGCACCCGCATGGTGCTGAACGAGTTCATCGCCTACTCCCAGCTCGGGACGCTCAAGGCGTCGCTCAGCCCCGTGTCGTTCACGATCGCCACCTTCGCGCTGTGCGGCTTCGCCAACGTCGGCTCGGTCGGGATCCAGATCGGCGGGATCGGGGCGCTCGCTCCGGAGCGCAAGCACGACTTGGCCCGGCTTGGGTTCCGGGCCATGCTGGCGGGGACGCTCGCGAACTTCCTCTCGGCGACCCTGGCCGGAATGCTGCTGTAGGGTCCGCCGCCGCGCTCCCTCGGGTCCGGCATCAATCCGCCGGCCATCGTCGCAGCGTCCCTCCTGTTGGACCTGCTCGTGTTCCGGCAGTGTCGGGTCGGAACCTGCCGCTGCATCCCGCGGCTCAACCCCCGGAGGAGACCATGAAACAGGAGTGGGCGGGCTACGCGCCGGTCGTTTTGCGCGTCGTCCTCGCAGTCACGTTCCTCGTGCACGGGCTGCCGAAGTTCACGAGCGCGGGGCACCAGATGTTTCAAGGCATGCTCACGACCATCGGGGTTCCCGCCCCGGAAGCGCTCTCCTGGGTCGGCGGCGTCATCGAGGTCGGCGGCGCGCTGTTGTTGCTTGCTGGCGCCTTCACGACGGTGGCCAGCGCGTTCCTGGCCCTTCATATGCTCGTCGCCCTCGTGAAAGTACATCTGCCAAACGGGTATAGCTTTTTTCACGTTACCGGGATGACCGAGTCCGGCCCGACGTTCGGCGTGCCGGGTGTGGAAGTTCCGCTCTGGTTGATCGCGATGCTGGTCGCGCTGATGCTGGGGGGCGCCGGGAAGCTCTCGGTGGATCAGAAGCGGGCGGCGAAGGGTGCGGCGCCGTGAAGGAGCCGTTCTACCTCGTCGCCTTCCACCGCTTGACGTCGAACACCCCGTCCGGGAACGGCGTGCCCACACGCACGTCGGCGTACTCCTCCAACCAACGGCGCTCCCCGTCCACGAGAAACAGCACCTCGACCGCCACCCATCCGCCGCCGTATTGGGTGTAGCGGTTGAATTGCGTTTCGCTCGTCCGCGTGGTGTCGCGCGTGCCGGGCTCGAGCATGCGCACGAATACCAGCCGCTCCTTGTCCACCCAGAACTGGCGAGCGTGCAGGTCGCCGGCCTTGGCGCCCACGACGTACACCGGGCGGCCCTGCCAGGAGTCCTCCCGGACCGTGGAGAGGTCGAACCCGAGTCGCCGCAGCTGGTCGACCGTGCGGTCCGCAGGCTGCGCGTACACGTCAAAGCCGAGCACCATGAGGGGGTGGACGAACGCGCTGGCATGGACCAGGGTGTCACTCTGAATCACGAACTGCGAGTCGCGCGCGAACAGCAGACCACCGCTCGGCGAGAAGCCGCGCCCATCGCGGAAGTCGATGCGCAGCGTGCCCGGAATGGCGGCGCGCTCGAACCAGGTCGACCGCTCCACGCTGTCGGCCGGAAGGAACGCGGTATTCCGCTGCAGGAAGGTGAGGGTGCGATACCATTTGCCGGCATAGCGGTCGTGCATCGACCGTACGACGTCCTGCCCCGTCTGGGGATTGCCGCTCGCCAGCAGTCCGGCGAGGACGATGAGTCCGTGTCGCACGATGGTCTCTCTTTCAGCCTTGGAGGCGGTAGCCCGCCTTGCGGGCGGTCAGGATATGGCGCGGGGCCTGGAGGTCGTCTTCGAGCTTGCGGCGCAGCTCGGCGACGTGGGTATCCACCGTCCGCGAGAGCACGGCGGCGCTGTAGCCCCACACCTCGGTGAGCAGCTCGAGACGGCTCGCGACCGCGCCGCGCCGCCGGATGAGGGCGACCAGCAGCTCGTACTCTTTGGGCGTCAGCGCCACCGGCTGGCCGCGGCGCAGCACGGTGCGCGACGCGCAGTGCACCTCGACGTCGCCGAACCGCTCCACCAGCGGCTCGGTGTTCGCGATCCCAGCCGTCGTTACCGTGGCACGCCGCATCAACGCCTCGACCCGGGCGAGCAGCTCCAGTACGCCGAACGGCTTCGTGACGTAGTCATCGGCGCCGAGACGGAGGCCCCGCACCTTGTCCGCCTCTTCACCGCGCGCGGTCAGGATCAGGATGGGAGTCTGCCGGCCCTCTTCCCGCAGGGCGCGCAACACCCGGTAGCCGTCCATGCCGGGCAGCATGAGGTCGAAGATGATGAGATCGGGGGCGCCGGTGCGGGCCCGAACCAGTCCCTTCGGCCCGTCCTCGGCCACTTCGACTTCGTAGCCCTCGATCTCCAGGTTGTTGCGGAGGCCGTAGGCGAGGTCGCGGTTGTCCTCGATGACGAGCACGCGCTTCATGCATCCGCCCGCGCACCGGCGGACTCGGTGCGCGCTCCGGGTGCGGTTGTTGGCTGGGCCGTCGCGACGCTAGCGGAGGGGAGGTCGATCACGAATCGCGACCCGCCTCCGGGTGCCGCTTCCACCGTGGCGCGCCCGCCGTGCAACGCCGCCAGCTCCCGCACCACCGACAGGCCGATTCCGGTACCGGCGATCGCCGAGCCCCGGTCGCGCTCGAGCCGCCAGAACTGCTCCCAGATGCGCTCCCGCTCCGTGGCCGGGATGCCCGGCCCCTGGTCCTCTACCCACACACACACCCGGTCCCCCGCGGCGGG
>JBOHSO010000125.1:0-3926 GCA_050921685.1 Gemmatimonadales bacterium | reverse complement strand
GCCGGCGAGGCGGCCGTCGCGCCGGGTCTCGGGTCGCAGCAGGGCGCGGTGCTGGTGCTGAGTGATCTGCTCAACGACCACGCCATAATCGGCACCCTGTCGTCGTTCGCCTACTCGGGCAGCGGTGTCGGAAACCTGATCGATAATCTTGGCGGGTCGGTGTTCTACCTGAACCAGACGCACCGCACCAACTGGGGCGTGGGAGCGTACCGCCAGCGCGGGCTGTTCTACGAAGGCGACTTCGGCCTGTTTCAGGAAACGGCGTACGGCGTGCTGGGCCAGCTGCGCTATCCCATCTCGCGCTTCCGGCGCCTCGAAGCCGAATTCCGGTTGGAGCACTCGGATCGTTTCGATTTCACGAGCGAGGTGGTGTCCCAGCCACGCCGGGTGGCGTGGCTCGCGGCCAACTACCTCACCTACGTCAAGGATAATTCGCTGTGGCTGCCCACCGGCCCGATCGACGGCGAGCGGCACAGCGTGACGGCCGGATTGGTGAACGACGTCAACCACGGCCGGTTCGACGCCTACGTGGTGTCCGCGGACGCGCGCCGCTACTTTCGGACCTCGCGGCGCAGCGCCGTCGCCGTGCGCGCGCTCGGCTATTGGACCGGTGGCGAGCGCCCGCGCCTGATCAATATCGGTGGGGCGTGGGGGTTGCGCGGCTATCCGTACTTCGGCTACGTGTCCGGGACGCGGGCGTGGTTGCTCTCCGCGGAGTGGCGTTTCCCGATCACGGATTACCTCGCCCTGGGCTTTCCCTTCGGGGCGGCGCAGTTCCCCGGGGTGCAAGGAGCGTTGTTCACCGATCTGGGACGCGCCTGGACGCCGACCACGACCGAACGTGGCACCCTCGGCAGCTGGGGGCTGGGACTGCGGATGCCCATTGCCGCGCAACTCGTGCTGCGGCTCGACCTGGGATACCGTTACCATCGCGGGAACCTCACGGCGTATGGACTGCCAACCCGGGCCCGTGGCCCGCGCTTCGTCGATTTCTTCTTCGGGTTTAATTATTGAGCCGCCGTCACTTGCTTGACCGCCCCGGCGCCCGTTCCTACATTGCCGCGTGTATTGTGCTAGGCGCCTGCCGGGGGCGACCGGCTCCGCTCGTGCCCCAGCCGCTGGCCCCGGTTCCTCCCGACAGCGTGGCCACCTGGGCCGGGGCGAACGGTCCGACGCGGTCTACGACGCTCCGGTTCCGGTGGCGCTATCGCGACGAGCGACGCTCGGGGGGCGGGCGCGGGACGGCCCGCGTGGCCCCGCCCGATTCGCTGCGCGTGGACTGGGCGGCCGTGCTGGGCTTGAGCTCCGGCGCCGCGGTGGTGGTTGGGGACTCGCTCTGCTGGGCGGACCCGCCGGACAACTTTCCGTCCTCGGTCGCCCCCGCGGTGCAGCTCATGTGGACGGCGCTCGGCGTGGCGCGACCACCTCGCGCCGACGCGGCGGTGTCGGGCGGTCGAGATTCGACGCGCGTGGTGTGGCGCTTTGCGCACGCGGGCGACACCCTCGATTTTCGGCTGCTGGCCGCGATGCCGAAGACGCTCGAGGCGGAATGGCGGCGCGATGGGCACGTCGTGGCCCGCAGCCGTACGCTACTGAGTCCGACGGGACTGCCGACGAGCGTACGGATCGACGTACCGGAGAGGCCGGCGCGGTTTGAGTTCACCTTCGTGGGAGTGGATACGGCAGCGACCTTCGCTCCGGCACTGTGGCGCAGTCGTCGCTAGCGTCGCGGCCATCTGGCTCGGCGGCTGCCTGTACGGCTTTGCCGGGGGCGTGCTGCCCGACGTCAAGACCGTGGCCATCCTGCCGTTCGACAACGAGACCCCGGAGCCCGCGCTGACGCAGGAAGTGGCGGATGCAGTGCGGGAAGCGATCGAAAAGCGCTTGGGGTTGCGCGCCGCGAGCGAGGCGAGCGCCGACGCGGTGGTGCGCGGGCGCATCGCCCGCTACGATCCCGATCTCCCCCTCGCCGTGCAGACCGGCCTGGGCCAGGCGAACGTCACGCGGCGCCAGATCCAGCTCACGGTGGATGTCGCGATCGTGGATCAGCGCGAGGGCCGCACGTTGTGGCAGCGCCAGGGACTCACCGTCACCGGGGAATACCAGCCGCCGCAGGAGGCGGAAGGCCGCAAGGTCGCCCTGCAAAAACTCGTGACCGAGATCGTGGACGGAGCGCAGTCCCAATGGTAAGCGCCGGACGGCGGTCCCGGCGCGGGGCCAGCACCACGGGTTGCCTGGTGTCGCTCCTGCTCCTGGTGGCGGTGCTCTACTACGGCGTCAACATCGGCGAGGTCTACTTCCGCTATTACCGGCTGCTCGACGAGATGCAGACGCAGGCGCGCCTCGCCGCCGCGCTCGACAACGGCACGATCCAGCGCCGCATTCACGCCGCCATCCAGGACATCGGATTGCCCGACGCCGCGTCCGCCGAGCTCACGATCACGCGGAGCGCGACGCCGCGGCAGATCACGATCGAGACGCAATACACCGAATCGGTACACCTGCCGCTGTTTGACCATACCTTCAAGTTCCATCCCAAGGCCACCGAGCCGCTCTGAGCACCGCGGGCAAGACGCGATCGCGTGAGGCCGCGGTGCGCTGGCGCGCGGCGCAGGCCGGGCCGGTGGTGTTCACCAACGGCGTGTTCGACCTGCTGCACGTCGGTCACGTGGGTCTGCTGGAGGGAGCGCGGGAGCTGGGCGCGGCGCTGGTCGTTGGGGTGAACAGCGATGCCGGGGTGCGCCGCCTCGGCAAGGGGCCTGGGCGCCCGTTCGTGCCCGAAGCCGAGCGCGCCCGGCTGCTGGCGGCGCTGGCGTGTGTGGATTGCGTGGTGCTATTCGAGGAAGACACGCCGCTGGCGCTGATTCGAGCTCTGCGCCCCGACGTGCTCGTCAAAGGCGCCGACTACGAGCCGTCGGCGATCGTCGGCGCCACCGAGGTGGAAGGATGGGGCGGGCGCGTGGTGCGGATTCCGCTCGTGCCAAACCGCTCGACCACGGACCTCGTCCACCGGCTTCGCGGTGAGGTGCCGTGATCCACAGCGGAGCCGCCGATGGCTGACGGCTGACCGCGCCGCTCATGAAGGTGTTGGTCGCCACGCGCAGCGCAGGGAAGCGCCGCGAGATCGAGGAGCTGTTCGCGGGGCTGCCGCTGCGGGTCGTGTTTCCCGACGAGGCGGGGCTCGATCGTGTGCCGGAGGAGGCGGAGCTCGAGCGGACCGACACCTACGCCGGAAACGCGATCGCCAAAGCGCGCCATTTTGCTCAGCGCGCCCGGCTCCCCACCGTGGCCGACGATTCCGGGATCGAGGTGGACGCGTTGGGCGGCGCCCCCGGTGTCCACTCGGCGCGCTTCGCGATCGAGCACGGACAGGGCGCCGGCCGCCCCCAGGACGAGGCGAACAACGCGCTGTTGTTGGAGCGCCTCGCGGACGTGCCCGACGATCGCCGCACCGCCCGCTACCGCTGCGTGGTCGCCTACCTCGAGTCCCCGACCGCCGCGGCGGAGCTGGTGGAGGCGACCTGCGAGGGCCGGATCCTGACGGCGCCCCGGGGCAGCGGCGGGTTCGGATACGATCCGGTGTTCTATTCGCTGGATTTGCAGCGCGGCTTCGGGGAGGTCCTGCCGGCGACCAAACACCGCGTGTCGCATCGCGGCCGGGCGTTCCGGGCTCTGATCGAGGTGCTGCTGCGGCGGAGTGTGTAGCGTTTTTTCCCGTTCCTGGCGACTATTCACCGCTGTGCGTCTCGGCGTCTGTTACCTGGTGCCTGAGAACAGTGCGGGGTGGTGCGGCGGTGCATACGGGGCGTAGCGCAGTCCGGTAGCGCGTCTGGTTTGGGACCAGAAGGTCCCGGGTTCAAATCCCGGCGCCCCGACTCTTCAACTCACTGGAGCACAAGGCTTAGCGCGGTTCGGCCCGTAGCCGC
>JBOHSO010000124.1:0-4226 GCA_050921685.1 Gemmatimonadales bacterium | reverse complement strand
ACGCGCTGCTGCTCGCCTCCCGAGAGCTGGGCAGGATAGTGGTGCATCCGATCGCCCAGCCCAACACGGTTCAGCAGGCGCCGCGCGCGCTCCTCCGCCGCGCGGCCGTTTCGTGCGGCGCGATCGTGGCGCAGCTCGACCGGCACCTGCACGTTTTCCAGCGCCGTCAGCGTGGGCAGCAGCTGGAATGTCTGAAACACGAACCCCACCTTCTCGGCCCGGAGCCGGGCACGCGCGTCCTCGGAAAGCCGATTCAGGTCCTCCCCGTCCAGGCGCACCACGCCCCTGGTGGGGCGGTCGAGGCCCGCCAACAGCCCGAGCAGGGTCGTCTTGCCGCTGCCCGACGGCCCGATCACGGCCACGAACTCCTGCGGCTCGATCGCCAGGTTAATTTGGCGCAGCACGGTCAGCGGTCTGCCACCGCTCTGATACGTCTGTTCGAGATCACGGGCCTCGATCATCATGGTGCGAAAGGTAATCTGGGCGCTCACCTGTTCCGCGCTCGCGTGCAGTGGTGGGGAGCGGCGTGATGGGCGCCCAGCCGCGCGCGCGGCCGACACGACGACCGTCGCCGGCGTTGCCGACGAGCGGTCAGCGGTGCTGTTCTTCGGGACCAGCCTTACCGCCGGGCTCGGGCTCGAGCCCGAGCAATCGTTTCCCGCGGTGCTCCAGCAGAAGTTCGATTCTGCTGGACTGGGCTATCGGGCCGTCAACGCCGGGGTGAGCGGTGAAACGTCGGCGGCGGGCCTGCGCCGCATCGACTGGCTGCTGCAGCGGCCGGTCGCGGTGCTGGTGCTGGAGCTCGGCGCCAACGACGCACTGCGGGGGCAGGACCTCGCGGCCGCGAAGCGGAACCTGCAGCAGATCATCGACCGCACCCGCGCGCGCTATCCGGACGTCCGGATCGTCGTCGCCGGGATGGAAGCCCCGCCGAATCTCGGCGATCGCTACACACAGGAGTTTCGCCGGCTGTTCGTCGATCTCGCACGCGAGAATGGCGCCGTCCTGATTCCGTTCCTGCTCGAGGGCGTGGCCGGTGAGGCGGAGCGTAACCAGGCCGACGGGATCCATCCCACCGCGGCCGGGGCGCGAATCGTGGCGAACAACGTGTGGAAGGTGTTGGCGCCGATGCTCGGCGCGCAGCGTCCGTGATCATCTGAACCTGCGCGCCGTATATTGTGCGCCGTGAACCCGGACATCCCGGCTGACCTCGCGGCTGCGCTCGCCGAGCGCTACGAGCTGCGCCGCGTGCTCGGTCGCGGGGGCATGGCTGCGGTGTATTTGGCGTACGACGGCCGGCATTACCGCGAGGTGGCGCTCAAGGTGCTGCGCCCCGATCTCGCCGCGTCGCTCGGGACCGAGCGATTCCTGAAGGAAATCCAGATCGCGGCACGCCTCACCCACCCGCACATCCTTGCGCTGCACGACTCGGGCGAGGCGAGCGGGTTCCTGTACTACGTCATGCCCCACATCGAGGGAGCGTCGCTGCGGCAGCGGCTCGAGGGTGGCCGGTCGCTCGGGGTCGAGCAGGCGCTGGCGATCGCGGCGCCCATTGCCGACGCGCTCACCTATGCGCACCGCATGGGCGTGCTGCATCGCGACATCAAGCCCGAGAATATTCTCTTCTCGCAAGGACACCCGATCGTCGCAGATTTCGGCATCGCCAAGGCGATCAGCACGGCGGGCGGGGCGAACCTCACGCGCACCGGGTTCCCGCTCGGCACGCCGGGGTATATGAGCCCCGAGCAGGCCGCCGGCCTCACCGACCTCGATGCGCGGACCGACGTGTACAGCCTGGCCGTGGTCGTGTACGAGATGCTGGTTGGGGAAGTCCCGGGGCGTTGGCCGACCGAGGACGCCGTACGCGCAGGTCGGTTCCTCGAGGCGGCGGCGTCGCATCGCACCCGGCTCACCGGGGCGGGGCGCCTCGTCGAAGCTGCCTTGGTACGCGGGCTGGCGATCCGGCACGACCAGCGCACGGAAACGCCCGCGCAGCTGATGGAAGCGCTGGCCGGGCGCGAGCCCGCGCGGCGCCGCTACAACGAGGGCGAGGTCCAGGAGATCGTGAAGCGGGCCAGCGAGCTCGAAGCCACGACTCCCACGGCGAGCGGCGCGCTGACGATCGGCGGGGTCGAGGCACTGGCGGCCGAGGTCGGGATCGCACCGGGCACGGTGCGCGCCGCGGCGGACTCGTTGCGTACGTCGGGCGGCGCGTCGCTCAGGCCGACCGAGCCGGTCAAGTCGAACCCCTGGCTCGGCGGTCCCACGACGGTCGTGATCGAGCGCATCATCGAGGGCGAGATCCCGGAGTCGGAGTATTCGGTGATGGTCGACGAGGCACGGCGCTTCCTGCGTAACGTGGGGCAGGTGAACCAGCTGGGCCGGTCGTTTTCGTGGGTGGCGAATCCCGGGGCTTCGCGCCGCAACCTCGAAGTCGTGGTCTCGATCCGGGGCGGCCGCACGCGCATCACCGTCCAGGAGAACCTCGCCCCGTTGGTCGGCGCGATGTATGGCGGCATCGGCGGCGGCATGGGTGGGGGGGGCATGGGGCCGATCATGGGCATCTTCGTCGGCGCTCTGCATTTCCCGGCCGCCGCCATGGCCATGATTGTTCCGCTGTGGCTCGCCACGACCTACGCCACCGCCCGAACGGCGTATCGCCTCACCACTAGGCGACGGGTGCGGGAGCTCGAGGAGCTGGCGGACCGCCTGGCGGCGCTGGCTCGGGAGCTGGTGCCGGCCCGGCCGGCGCTCAAGGGGTGACTCTCGCGGAGCGCGCACCCACTTCTCCGCACCGCAGCACTGACCTCCGCCGGGCGGGCGTTAGATTGCCGCCATGCCCCAATCGGTCCACGGCATCCATCACGTCACCTGCATTGCCGGTAATCCGCAGGAGAATCTCGAGTTCTACGTCGGCGTCATGGGCCTCCGCCTGGTGAAGAAGAGCGTCAACCAGGACGTGCCCGACACTTACCACCTGTTCTACGCCGACCGCGTCGGCACCCCCGGCACCGACCTCACCTTCTTCCCCTGGCCCGAGATGGATCCGGTGCAGCCGGGCACCGGCCTCGCGATGGAAGTGCTCTTCGCCGTTCCGCCCGGCAGCCTTACCTACTGGCAGGACCGGCTCGGCACGCGCGGGGTGACCACGGGGGATGTGGAGACCCGGTTCGGCGAAACCGTCCTCCCGCTGCTCGATCCGCACGGCCTTGCGCTTGCACTGGTCGAGACGCGCCGGGAGCGTCCCTTCGTGCCCTGGGAGCAGAGCAGCGTTCCCGTGCAGCATCAGCTGCGCGGCATGGACGCGGTACGCCTGTGGGAGCGGGACCGCGAGGAGACTGCGGCGCTGCTCACCGGGATCCTGGGGTTCGAACGGCTGGGGGAGGAGGGCGGTTGGGTGCGGTTCGGGCTGGCGGACGCCGCCGCGGGAACGCTGGTCGAGGTGCGGGAGCTGCCGTCGAGGGGGCGCGGTCGGTGGGGGACCGGTGCGGTGCACCACGTGGCCTACCGCGTCCGCGACACCGACGAGCAGCTCGCCCTGCGCGAGCGCCTCGAAGCAGCCGGGCGCCGCCCGACGCCGCTCATCGACCGGTTCTGGTTCACGTCGGTGTATTTCGTCGAGCCCGGGGGCGTGTTGTTCGAGCTGGCCACCGACGGACCGGGGTTCGCACTGGACGAAGCGGCGGCGCACCTGGGCGAGCGGCTCATCCTCCCGCCCTGGCTCGAAGGTCGGCGGGAGCCGATCGAGCGGGCGCTCCCCCCGCTCGCGCTGCCGGCCGGCTGACCATGCGGACACCCGGTCGATACCCGTTGGCGCTCGCGCTGTGCGCGGGATCGGTGGGCGCGGCGACCGGACTCGGCACGGCCAAGCCGACTCAAGTGGACTGGCGTCCACGAGTGCCGGTACAGGGGTCGCTCGTCCTGATCGCCGTGCGCCCGAGTGCGGGAGATAGCGCGATCGTGGTGCGCGGCGAGCTGGCCGGGGAGCCGCTGCATTTCGAGCGCTTGGACGGCGGGTTTCGCGCCCTGGGTGGCGTGCCGCTCGAGGCGCGCGGCCGCGCCGTGGCCCGGGTGGTGATCGAGTGGGCCGCCGGCGGTCGCGACACGGTGACCGCCGCGCTCCCCGTCGCACGGCGTCGGTCGCCGCGCGAACGGCTTCGCACCGACCCCGCCTTCGTGCAGCCGCCGGAGTCGCTCGCGCCGCGGATCCGCGCCGAGCGTGAGCT
>JBOHSO010000123.1:0-3933 GCA_050921685.1 Gemmatimonadales bacterium | reverse complement strand
AGCCTGCACACCCCGGCAACAACCTACGAGCACGACGCGAGGCAGGACAGCCCGCCTACGCGCTTCTTGCGCATCGAAGTTCGCACAAATGTTCGCACAACCTGGCATCCCGTGTCTCTTTCTCGCGTGTTTTCCCTACCGGCAGGACCGGCTGCATCGGCAGCCGGCTGGCGGCCAAGCTGGTCCGACGACGCCACCCGGTTCGAGCGCTCACCCAGCGGGGCTCTGAACAGAACTCCGTTCCCAGGCCTCTCTACACCTCGACGAACTCGCGCGCATGCCACACTTTAGTCCGACACCAGGAGGGCCGCCTGCCACCGTCTCCGGTTGGCGCTCCGCGCCTCGGCCTCGGAGCCATCGCGGCGCGCATCGCGTACATCGGCGTGCTCGCCATTGCCACGCTCGCGCCGTTTCGGTTCGACTTCACCCCTCCCGGACTCGGGCGGCGCCTCGAGAACGCGCTCGCGATCGGCTACTCGACGGCGACCGCCGTGGACGCCATCCTCAACGTGGTGCTCTTCGCCGGCTGGGGCGCGCTGTGGGCGGCCACGAGCCGACCCGCCCCGCTCGGGCGGGCGCTCCGGTTGCCCATGATCACCGGTGCGGCCCTGAGCCTGGCAGCCGAGACGCTGCAGATCTTCGTCCCCGCCCGGCGGCCCAGTCTGCTGGACGTGGTGACCAACACGGCGGGCTCCGTGCTCGGCGCGACGGTCGTCGCGCTCGCCGTGCTGGCCGCTCAGACGGTACGGCAGCGGAAGTCCTATTTCGGCCTGCCGGCCGGCGGGTTCGCCGGTGCGTATCTGGGCGCCGCCCTCGCCGAAGCCCTGCTCCCCTTTCAACCGGCAGCACTCCTGCCATCAGCACGCGGCAACCCGCTACACCGGATGCGCTCGGTCGTGGCGACCTTCGAGTGGAGCTCGATCTGGCGCATCCCGCTCACCGACGTCGTGCTGTTCTTTCCGTTTGGCGCCCTCGCCGTGATGGCGTTGGTCGAGCTCGGCTGGACCCACTGGCGGGCCGCGAGGCACGTGATCGGGTGGGGCGGCCTGTTGTCGCTCGCCGTCGAGCTTGCACACGGGCCCCTCGGCTTGCCGATCCAGCTGGGCAGCGCCTTGGCGCACGTCGTCGGCATCGCGCTCGGAGCTGCGGTCTGCGCCCAGTGGCTTCCGGCGTTCTCGCGTCGCGTGCGCGGTCGCGGCCGACCCGCCGTGCTGCTCGTGGCCTACGCCGTGCTCGTGGCGCTGTGGGCGTGGCGGCCCTTTGTCCTCGAGACGAACCCCGAGACGCTCCGCCAGCAGCTCTCGCTGGAGCGCCTCGTCCCGCTCCAAGGGCTCGCCAGCCGCACAGACTTCTTCAGCGTGGCAGAGGTCGTGAAGCCGTTCTTCCTGTTCTTTCCGCTCGGCGCGCTGCTCGGCGTCTGGCCCCTGCGTCGCCGCGGGGCCCTGGGCTACTGCCTCCCCGCGCTCTACCTCGCCACCGTGACCGAGCTCGGCCAGGGCTTCGTGGAGGGCCGCTTTTTCGACGGGACCGACATGCTCATCCAGTGCGCCGCCGCGGGGATCGGCTGGGCGGTAGTGCGACAGGCAGGATACGCTGAGCACGGAGGCGTGCTGGAGGTCAACCCATGAGACGCGGTGCCGTTCCGTTCGTCGTCGCCTCGCTCTGCACCATCGTGATGCCCGCGCGAGTGGGCGGCCAGGAGGTCACGGCCATCCGCGCCGGCCGCTTGGTGGACGTCGAGCGGGGTGAGGTGCGGCAGCAGCAGGTGATCCTGATTCGCGGCGAGCGCGCGTCACGGCGGTGCAGGCCGCCTCGGTCCCGCTACCCCGCGACATCCGCGTGATCAACCTGTCGGGCTACACGGTGCTCCCCAGCCTCATCGACTGCCACACCCACCTGATCGGCGACATCACCTCGGCGAGCGTCACGGCCCCGCTGGAGCATTCGGCGGCGGCCGGAGGGTGTTGGCCGGCGCCCAGGCGTCGGTCGCCTGCGCCAGCCAGAGCATAGATTTCCACGTCCGGTAGCTGATCGGCAGCGCCTCGTCGGTGTCGCGGATCCACATCTCATGCAGCCTCCCTGGGTGCTTTTGCTGGTGCTTTTCGAAATCGCTTACGCGACGAACACGGCGCGCTTGGACGCGACGAGCTCCCGGGCGTCAGCCAGCGGCAGGTCGAACTCGGCGCCCGCGGCCGCGGCCTGGCCGCGGACGAAGACGTTGTCCGTGATCTTCACGCGCCGAATCCCGTTCAGCGCCGCCGCAATGACGCGGGCCTCGCCATCACTGAAGCCGGTATAGCGGCGGCGGCCGTCGGCGTGCTGGACTGACCAGCTGCCGTCGCGGGCCTCGCTCGCGGTCCAGCTCGAGCCGGCGGTCATGCCGTCGGCTCGTGGTTCGGCGGCAGTCCCGGCATCACGTCGTTGCCGCCGGCGTCGGGCGTCGCCGCGCTCGGCGCGTTCTCGAGCACCGGCTGCGCGGACGTCGCCGGCGCGGGCTGCGCGAGGGAGTTCATCGCTCCCACGAGATCCTGCGGGACCGCTGGAATGCCATCTTGCCTTTCATGGAAGTCCTCCGGGTTCGGGTGATCGTTTCCACTTCGCCGCAAACGCGCTGCGAAACCCCGCGCACGGTGACCGCGGCGGCGGTGGGCGCCTAGCCAACGAAACGAACCGCTTGAACTCGGCGCGCTTCCAGCGGGCGAACTCTTCCGCCCGGGCGTCGTCCTCCATCCGCGGCCAGCGCCACGCGATCCAGCGCAGCAGCCTGAGACCGATCAGGGCGAGCGCCACGAGTGCGACGAGCACGACACCGGCCAAGATCATCGCCGGCCCGCCCGCGGGAGGATGGTCGCTGGCACCGTGGCGGCACTGGTCATGGAGCGGAACTCCAAGGCGAGCCGCTGGGCCTCGGCGAGCGTCGCGGCCTCGAGCTTCGAAACCGTCCGGCGCGATCGCGCGCCACGTGCGCCGACCTTCGCGGTCGGCGCGTCGAAACGTCCAAGTGGTCGTCACGTAGCCTCCACTGTGCAGGCGAGGGGGCCGAGGTGCTTGCCGAGCAACTGCTCGAGCTCGATCCCCTCGACCGTGCCCCGCGCCTCGAGTGCCGATGCGAGCTCGGTGACGCCCGCCCTGTTCGCCGGTGTGCGGAGCACCGAAGCGCTCGAGAGCTACGTCCGTGGGGTGTCGATGGGGGTACAGCCACGCCGCGCACGCCAACGCGTCGGCGATGTCGTGCTCCGAATGCGCCCATTCGGTACGCCCGCCGCACTCGGCCGCTGGTCCGGCTAAGTCGACGACCAGACGTCGCTCGAATAGCATGGTGAACTGGGCCCGCCCACCGATTTGATCGACGAGGGTGGTCAGGTTCGCGACGGTAGCGGCCGGAAGCTGGCACCCATCTCGGAACACTCGCCGAGCGCTCCTGGTATGGTGCAGACCTCGCGCACAATCGTCGCCCGCGTCCAGCGGACGTTACGACGGGCTCCGATGACCAAGTGCCCGGCCTCATGTAGCGCACGCCGATGATCGTGGTCGAGGAGCCAGCGGAGATCGGGCTCGGACAATGCGCGCGCCCACGCGAGGTTCCGCCGGTTGCCCGCAGCGATTGAGGCGCGCAGCTCGGCCGAGAGTCGCGCATTCTCGACGTCATCGTTCGCTGAACCGACGGCCGACGGGCTGCGGGGAGATTCACCACGTCTCATTGCTCGCTCGACTCGGGAGAGAGCTTTGCCGTTCAGCCGGTAGCCGCGGAGCAGGTTGCGCTCAAGCCAACCGCGGACCGTGGACGGCCGCCGGCCGAACTGCGCGGCGACGTCCTCGATCGTGAGGTCGCGCAGCTCCTCGGCGGGCGCGGGGCTGGCATCGAGTTGCTCGAGCACCCAACGAGCCGGCACGAGTGTTTCGGGAGGGAGGTTCCCGAGAGCACTCCGCAGG
>JBOHSO010000122.1:0-2083 GCA_050921685.1 Gemmatimonadales bacterium | reverse complement strand
GTTCCTCAAGATCTCGACGGTCGTGGTCCTCGGCCTCACCATCCTCGTGATCCTGCCGCCGCTCAGGATGCCCGCGCTCACGCCGTTCGCGACGGCGGGCGAGGGGCCGGTGTTCGCCGGCAAGCTGTTCCCGTTTGCGTTCATCACGATCGCCTGCGGGGCGATCTCGGGCTTCCACTCGCTGGTGGCGTCGGGGACGACCCCGAAGATGATCCGCCGCGAGAGCGACGCGCGACTGATCGGCTACGGTGGGATGCTGACCGAATCATTCGTCGGCATCATCGCGATGATCGCCGCGAGCACGCTCGATCCCGGCGTCTATTTCGCGATGAATACCACGCCCGCGGCCCTGGCCAGCGCCTCGGACGCGCTCGCAACGGCGGGGTTCGTGGTCACGCCCGAGGCGATGCAGCAGCTCGCAGCCCAGATGGGCGAAGCGACCCTGGCGTCCCGCACCGGCGGCGCGCCGTCACTCGCCGTCGGGATGGCCCAGATCTTCTCAGGACTCACGAGCACGCTCGGCGCCGGGTCCCTCACCGCGTTGTGGTACCATTTCGCCATCATGTTCGAGGCGTTGTTCATCCTTACGACGATCGACACCGGCACGCGAGTCGGCCGCTTCATGCTGCAGGAGATCATCGGCCACGTCGCGCCCCGCTTCGGCCAAACGTCGTGGTACCCGTCCATCCTCGCCTCGAGCGCGCTGATCGTTGCCGGGTGGGGCTATTTCCTGTACCAAGGCATCGTGGACCCGCTGGGCGGGATCAACTCCCTGTGGCCGCTGTTCGGGATTTCGAACCAGCTCCTTGCGGCGGTGGCGTTGTGCGTGGGGACGACGATTCTGATCAAGATGGGCCGCCGGCGCTACGCCTGGGTGACGCTACTCCCGCTCGCCTGGCTCGTCGTGGTGACGATGACGGCGGGGTGGCAGAAGGTGTTCTCGGCCGACCCCAGGCTCGGCTTTCTCGCCCACGCGGCGTCGCTCGCGGGCTCGAGCGACGCGAACGCCGCCCGTCTCATCTTCAACGACCGGCTCAACACCTTCGTGGCCCTGCTGTTCATGGCGGTCGTCGCGCTCGTCGTGGTCGCATCCGCGCGCGAGTGGTGGCTCGTGCTCTCCGATCGCAAAGCGGCGCAGGTGAACGAGGCGCCGTTCGTGGAAAGCGCACTCGTGGCGGGTGATGCGGCGGCGGCTGCGCGCGTGGCCGGCCGGCGCAGCGCAATTCTGCGGCTGCTGGGCCGCTAAAATCGACCGCTCGAGGGGCGACTCCCCCTCGGAGTCAATTCCCCACTGTCGCGATGCACTCGATTTCCACCCGTGCGCCGAGCGCCAAGCCGCAGACGGCAAACCACGGTCGCGATCATGATCACCTCATCGAGCTGGAAGCGATCCGCGCCCTGAAGCACCTGCAAGCCACAGCCCCGCCAACGCGATTCCGCCCACAGCGCTCACGGTGAAGGCGAGTGTCGCGCTCGACGCCTGATACAGCGCACCGAGCGACAGCCCCCCCGCGAGCGCCGCGATCCCGGTCGCGGCGTGATACACCCCGAATCCCGTTCCCTGCTTCCCCCCGGCGAGTTTCGATACGATCGCCCGTTCGGGGCTCTCGGTGAGCCCGGCGACGACGCCGAGCACCAGGAACAGCACCAACGCGGTGGTGGGTCCGTCCGCCCGCGCGAACCCGTAGGCTATCGCCGCATAGCTCACCCAGCCGAGCCACATGACGCGCGCCGGCCCGAAGCGGTCCGCCAGCGCTCCTCCGACGAAGCTGAACGACGAGCGCACCACGTGCAGCGCCGCCCACAGCAACAGGACCGACGTCACCGACACGCCGAGCTGCTGCGTGCGCAGCAGGATGAGGGTCTCGGGCATGCGCAGGAGGTAAAAGGCGCAGATCGCGGGCAAGGCCGGCGAGAGGGCACGGCTGCGGACGGGAGGGGACGCGTCGACGGAATCCGTCCCCCGCCCGACCGTCCCTTCACGTTTCCTGCCGTCGCTTACGGCCCAGACCGCCAAGAGCAGCACGACGATCCCCGGGACGATGCTCGCCGCGATCACGCCGCGCACATCCAGCGACTGCGA
>JBOHSO010000121.1:0-1519 GCA_050921685.1 Gemmatimonadales bacterium | reverse complement strand
ATACACGCCGGTGCCCAGCCCCGCGGGCTTGAGCGTGAGGCCGAGCTTCGAGGGAGCGGTGCCGCTCGTCGGGACGAGGTCGAGCCACGGCGCGTCGCCCGCGAGCGAGGCGGTCCACGACAGCGTGCCCTTGCCGGTGTTGGCCAGCATGACGCTGTCGGCGTGCATCCCGACGCTCCCCGCCGCGGCGGAGTCGAGCAGCTGGGTGGGCGCCACCGCCAGGATGGCGACCTGCGAACCGCTATCGGTGAGCTTGTCGACCTGGCAGGTGGGGAGCAGAATGAGGAGCGCGCACGCGACAGCCCCCGCACGGAGCGCTCGCGGACGGGCGACGCGTGCCGCGCTGTGTCGGACGGCGTTCCATGCGGTAGGTGCCAAGGCAACGACCGGGGCGTAAACACCACGGGGGGGTGCAAGGGCCATACCGGCCGCTGAGCAGGCCGTTTCGGCCCTGATACACGAGAGTGTAGCAGGCGTGCAACACCCGCTGCACCCAGAGGAGCAAGCGCACCATGAGCGTCGCCACCGTCCGCCGGGTCCTCATCGTCTCCCACGCGTACGTCGACCCCGCGCATCGCGGCAAGTTGCGCGCGCTCGCCGCGCGCGATCTCGACGTCACCGTCGGTGTCCCGCAACGCTCCCTGGAAGCGGCCCTGAACCGCACGTTGGAAGTGGCCTGGGAGCGCTCGAGGGGCGTCGAGATTTTCCCCGTCCCGGTACGACGCCACCGCACGCCCCAGGCGGCGCGGTTCGCCAGCCGCGCGCTCGTCTCGCTGCTGCGCGACAAACGCCCCGACGTACTCCAGGTGGAAGAAGAGCCGGACACCCTCATGGGCCAGCAGGTGGTGCACCTCGCCCGCAGGCTTGGGCTCCGCGTCGTGCAATTCACTCACCGCAACGTGCACCTGGAGCTTCATCTGTTTGCCCGCTGGCGCCGCCGCCGCACGTTGCACCGGATCGTCGGCGCCGTGGCGGGGAGCGAAGGGGCCGCCGCGCTGCTGCGCGGCGAGATCCCCACCCTCCCGGTCGCGGTGATCCCACAGCTCGGCGTGCAGGTGCCGGCCGAGCCCGAGCACGCCCTGCACGAGGGGCTCGCGATCGGCTGCGTCGGGCGCTTGGTGCCGGAGAAGGGAGTCGATACCTTGCTTCAGGCGCTCGCCGAAAACCGGACCGCGCGCTGGCACCTGACGGTGGTCGGGGACGGTCCCGATCGTGAGCGGCTCGAGCGGCTGGCGAGCGAGCTGCGGCTCGCGGCGCGCGTCCGCTGGGCCGGCGCGCTGCCGCCGGACGAGCTGCCGAAGATCTGGCCGGAGCTCGATGTGCTGGTGCTGCCGTCGCGCGGGCTGCCGACATGGGCCGAGCGCTCCGCCCACGTGGTGGCGGAGGCGTTGGCGAACGAGGTGACGGTGGTGGGCACGACCGCCGGCGCCACGCCCGAGGTGATCGGCGACGCGGGGCTCGTGGTGCCGCCGGACGACGTGGCGGCGCTGCTCGAGGCGCTGCGGCGCCTCGCCGATCC
>JBOHSO010000120.1:0-6144 GCA_050921685.1 Gemmatimonadales bacterium | reverse complement strand
GTGCTCGACCAGGCGGCGCGGGCGCAGGGACTGCTGCGGCTCGTCGTGGTCGATACGGTGCGCTGGCTGGTGGAGGTGGTGCCGGTCAAGCGGTAGGGAAAGTCGTGCTCAGCGGCTGCGGCTGCGCAGCTCCTCCAACGCCCGCGTCACGTACACGCGGGTCATCTGCTTACGCCACGACAGGTCGAAATCGGTGTTGTCCATCGGTTTCGACGGCTGGAAGGCGGCCTGGGCGGCGGCCGCGATTGCCTCGCCCTGGAGCGCCGTGCCGTTGAGCACCGCCCCCGCCTCGACGACCTCCTGCGGATAGCTCGCCACGCCGCCCAGCACGATGTGGGCGTCGGCGACCGTCCCGCCGTCCCATTTCACCCACGCGGCCACGCCGAGGACCGGAAAATCGAACGAGCCGCGGCGCCGCAGCTTGTGGTAGACGGCGTCCCAGCCGTTCGGCGCGGGGAGCCGCACGGTCGTGAGAATCTCGTCCGGTTGTTTGGTGAGGTAGTTGATCCCGTCGTTGTTGTAGAACCGGCCGGCCGGCACGACCCGCTCGCCCGCGGGTCCCGCCAGCACGTACTCCGCCCCGATCGCCACCATCACGGGCGCGACGTCGGACGAGCTGACCGCCCAGCAACGCGGCGACGAGGGCGCCACCCAGCAGATCGCCCCGTCCTTCTTCATGCAGAAGTCGATCGCCTTCCGCCACTCGTAGGACTGATTGTAGTAGTTGCAGCGCGTGTCGAGGCACAGGTTGCCGCCGAGGGTTCCCATGTTTCGAAGCAATGGGGTGGAGACGAGCGCCGCGGCGTGCGCGACCGCCGGGTAGGCGGATCGCCGGATCGACGGATGGGCGGATAGATCGCTCAGCAGCACGCAGCTGCCCACCGTCAATCGGTCCGCCGATCCGCCCATCCGCCCATCCGCCGTCCGCAACTCCGGGATCCCCATGAGGGAGATCACGATCCGCGGCTCCTGATGCCGCCGCTTCATGTTCGGGTACAGGTCCGTGCCGCCGGCGACGTACGCGCCCTCGGGCCCCGCATCCGCCTTCATGGCGAGGGCGTCTCGCAGCGTCCGGGGCTGACGGTAGGTAAAGCTCGGGAGCCTGAGCATTCATTAGAACCCTAACGCGGGCTCCCGCCACGGGCCAGACCGAGCGCCTGCGCTGCCTGCGCCAGCCGGACGAACTCCGCCCGATACCCGTCCGGATCGGGGCCGAGCGACGCGCGCGCGGTGGCGATCACGTCCTCGAAGCTCGCCGAGCCGCGGAACGCCGACTCGCGCAGCAGCAGACCGAACTGGGCCACGGCCGACTGGAACCGGAAGTCGACGGACCGCGTCCGGGTGACGGCATCGGGTACCGCGTGGGTGAGCAGGCGGCTCTGGTCGCCGTCGGGCTGCTTGTAGCGGACCTTGACGAACAACAGCTCGGGTCCGGCGGCGGCACCCCGCCGCTCGTGCGCCGATTGATAGCGGAGCGAGTCCGGGGTCCGGACCGTGACGTCGGTCTCGACACCGACGGGGATGATCTCGTACAGCGCCGTGACGGAATGGCCGGAGCCGATCTCTCCCGCGTCCTTGGTATCGTCGGCGAAGTCTTCGGCGGCCAACAGCCGGTTCTCATAGCCGATCAGGCGGTAGGCGCGCACGCGGGCCGGATTGAATTCCACCTGGATCTTCACGTCCTTCGCGACGGTGTGGAGCGTGCCGCCCATCTCGTGCACCAGCGTCTTCCTGGCCTCGAGCAGGTTGTCGATATAGGCGTAGTTGCCGTTCCCGTGGTCGGCGAGCTGCTCCATCTTGGAATCCTTGATGTTCCCCTGGCCGAAGCCGAGCACCGTGAGGAACACGCCGGTCTTGCGCTTCTCCTCGATCAACCGCACCAGCTCGCCGTCGCTCGACACGCCGACGTTGAAGTCGCCGTCGGTGGCGAGGATGACCCGGTTGTTGCCGCCGCGCAGGAAGTTGGCCACGGCCTCGTCGTAGGCGCGCTTGATGCCGGCGCCGCCCGCCGTGCTCCCGCCGGCCTCGAGTCGCTCGATCGCCCCCTGGATCTTCGACTTCTCGTCACCCGACGTGGACGGCAGCACCAGACCGGCGGACCCGGCGTAGACCACGATCGCCACCCGGTCCTCGCGCCGCAGCGTGGTGACGAGCAGCCCGAGCGATGCCTTGAGCAGCGGTAGCTTGTTCGGTTGATCCATCGAGCCCGATACGTCGATCAGAAACACGAGATTCGAGGGGGGAAGGCCGCTCGTCTCGACCCGGTTGGCCTGCAGCCCGATGCGCAGCAGCCGGTGCGCCGGCTTCCACGGCGCCGGGGCGACCTCGGTGTGGATGGCGACGGGGTCGTCGCCCCGGGGCTCGGCGTACTCGTAGGGGAAGTAGTTGATCAACTCCTCGATGCGGACGGCGTCCTTGGGCGGGGCCTGCCCCTGCAGCAGGAAGCGCCGCAGGTTGCTGTAGGAGGCCCGGTCCACGTCGATGGAGAAGGTCGAGAGCGGGTGCGCCGACACCGCGAGGAACGGATTCTCGTCGATGCGGCCGTACGCTTCGGTATTCCAGGGCTCGCGGCGGATGCGCCACGGCTCGTCGTCTCGCACGGCGTAGCCCATGATGCCGCGCGACGCCTTGGCGGCGAGCCGGTCGGCCGCGACTGGGGCCGCGGGCACCACCATCTCGTTCAGCGAGATCGGGGATGGCTGCAGCACGACATCCGCCGTGACCGTCTGACCCGCAACCACCCGCACACCGTGCACCGCGGTAGGCGAGTAGCCGACGGATTGCGCCCGAAGCAGGTAGGTGCCGACGGGGACCTTGTCGATGAGGTAGGAGCCCGAACGATCGGTCACGGCGCGAAACGAGGTTCCGACGACGACGACCTGCGCGCGGGCGACGGCGGTCCCGCCGGCGTCACGCACGTGACCGGCAATGCGCCCGGTGTCGGGTGGTGCGAGCCGCGGGACAGCAAGTAACGCGGCGGCGAATGCCAGTTGGCGGACGGGAAGCACCGGCATGGACTCTCCTCGAGGGGTACACGAGGAGAGACGATCGAGACGGGCGGAGGCGCACAGCGCCACCGGACAATCAGTGCTGGCGCTCCTCCCGGACGCCCCCGGCGAGCGGGGCCGCCTGGTCCAGCGCCTTCCCGTCACCGCCCTCCCAGGGCGGGGGCACGCGCGTCGGCTCGGGCCAGGGGATGTCCGGGAAGGTCTCCGGGCCGACTCTTCCCTCTTCCCCCTTCCCCTTTTTCTTCAAGGCCTTCAGCACCTTTTCCGGCGTGATCGGGATTTCGTCCACCCGTACGCCCACCGCGTCGTACACCGCGTTGGCGACCGCCGGCATCACGGGGAGCAACGGACCCTGGCCCACCTCCTTCGCGCCGAACGGGCCGCTAGGATCGGGGTCCTCGATGATGTAGGTGACCACGTCGCACATCTCGAGCGTGGTGGGACTCTTGTACTCGAGCAGGCTGGGAAACTTGTGGACGACGCGGCGGTTTTCGCGGTAGGCCATTTCTTCCATCAGGGTCTCGCCCAAGCCCATGTACACCGAGCCCTCGACCTGACCGATCACCGTCGCGGCGTTGATGCAGCGACCGACGTCGTGCGCGATCCAGATCGTCGGTACGCGGACGATGCCGGTGGCCGGATCCACGTCCACCTCCGCCACGCAGGCGCTGTACGAGTACGCCGGTGAGGGGCCCACGCCGGCGCCGCGGTAGCGACCGGCGCTCTTGGGCGGCGTGTACGAGCCGACGGTGCCCACCGTGCCCACCGCGCTCTCGGCCGCCTGCACCGCTTCGGCGAAGCTCAGGCCCCGATCGGGATCCTGGGCGTCGAACACGCGGCCGCTCGCGAACACCACGCGGTCGGCCGGGAGGTCGAGCTGCCTGGCGACATGCGGGAGGATGATCTCGCGCGCCCGCTCGGCCGCCTGGAGCGCGGCGTTGCCGCTCATCAGCGTCACGCGGGAGGAATAACTGCCCAGGTCCACTGGGGTGAGGTCGGTGTCGGCGGTGACGATCCGGATCTCGAAGGGATCCACCCCCAGCACCTCGGCCACGATGTACGCGAGGATCGAGTCCGATCCCTGGCCAATGTCGGTCGAGCCGCAGAACACCGTCACGCCACCCGAGCGGTCACATTTGAGCTGCACGCCCGAGTGCGGCATGTGGTTCCAGTAGATGGGGAGCCCCGCGCCGCTGAGATAGGAGGAGCACGCGAGCCCGACGCCTCGGCCGTGGGGGAGCTTCCGGAACTTCTGCTTCCAGGCGGCCCCCTCGGTCACCTTGCGGATGCACTCGCCCAACCCCATCGAGCCGATCCGGAGGTAGTTCGCGGTCAGCGAATTGGGCGGCTGCAGATGGTGGAGGCGCAGCTCCGCCGGGTCCTGGCCGAGCTGCTCGGCGAGCTTGTCGAGGTGCACCTCGAGCGCGAAGCGCGGCTGCGGCGTACCGTGGCCGCGCTTCGGTCCGCACGGCGGCTTGTTGGTGAACGCCCGCGCGCCCTGGAACTTGTAGCGGGCAATCGGATAGGTGACCGTCTGGAGCGCGCCCGTGTAGTAGGTGCTCGCCACGCCGTAGGAGCCGTAGCCGCCGCCGTCCAGCAGCGAGCGGAAGTGCATCCCCGTGATCGCCCCGTCTTTGGTGACGCCCGTCTTCACCCACATCAGCGTCGGGTGGCGTCCCCGATGGCAGTAGAACACCTCTTCGCGCGTCAGCGTGATTTTCACGGGCCGGCCGGTGAGCATCGCGAGCCTCGCGACGACGATCTCGTGGCTGAACGGATCGCTCTTACCCCCGAACCCGCCGCCGTTCGGCGTCGCGATGACGCGGATCCGCGCCGGCGCCACCTCGAGCACCTTGGCGAGGGCGCGGTGCACATAATGCGGCGTCTGGGTCGCGCTCCACAGCGTCAACTTCCCGTCGGCCGACCACTCGGCGAGCGCGGCGTGTTGCTCCATCGGGAGGTGGGTATTGCCCTCGAAGAAGAACAGGTCCTCGCGCACCAGATCGGCGGCGGCGAATCCCTCCTCCACATCGCCGAACTCGAGGTTGATGAGCTTATGCAGGTTGCCGGCATCACCGTAGTCGTGGATGCGGGGCTCCGGGTGCGCCACGGCATCCTCGGACGAGCCGATCGGCCGGAGCGGTTCGTACCCGACCTCGATCAGGTCCAGCGCCGCGGTCGCCGCCTCTTCGGACGTCGCGGCCACCGCGGCCACCGGGTCGCCGATGAACCGCACCGTGTCCACGCTGAGCGCATGCTCGTCCTGGCTCACCGGGAGGATCCCGAAGGGGGTAGGGAGGTCCTTCCCGGTGAGCACCGCCTTCACCCCATCGAGTCGTTCGGCCTGTTGCGTGTCGATCCGGGTGATGCGGGCGTGCGGGTGCGGGCTGCGGAGCAGCTTGCAGTAGAGCATCCGGGGCAGGGCCAGATCGTCGGCGAATTTTGTCGTCCCCGTCACCTTCGCCACGGCGTCGACCTTGCGGTGCGCTTTCCCGACCACCCGGAGCCCCTGCGTGGCCTTCCCATCCGGCGACCCGCTCATCCGCCGCTCCGCCCGCTTCTTACCGCCGGCCATACAGCGACTCCGTGCTCGCCTGTGCGGTCTCGCCCCGCATCCGGGCGGCAGCCAGCTCCACCGCTTCGTAGATCTTGATGTAGCCGGTGCAGCGGCAGAGGTTGCCGGACAGGGCCTGCTTGATCTCGTCCCGGCTGGGCGCCGGGTGTTCCGCGAGCAGCGCCTCGGCGGCCAGCAGGAACGCCGGCGTGCAGTACCCGCACTGCGCGGCGCCGAGGTCCGCGAACGTCTCCTGCAACGGATGCAGCGTCGCGCCCCGGCTCATTCCTTCGATCGTCTTGACCGCCCGCCCGGCGCACGCGAGCCCGAGGACGAGGCAGGAAAGCACCGGTCGTCCGTCGAGCAGCACGGTGCACATGCCGCACTCGCCCAGCTCGCAGCCGTGCTTGGTGCCGGTGAGCCCGAGGTCCTCGCGCAGCACCTCGAGCAGGGTCTTGTAGCCGTCGTAGGCGACGGTCCGGCGCTCGCCGTTGACGACGAGCTCGGAGACGACGGGAGCGGGCGGGGACATGCGCGCGCAGATTAGGGGCAGGCTCGGCCGCGAGCCACCCCACGCTACCT
>JBOHSO010000119.1:0-5218 GCA_050921685.1 Gemmatimonadales bacterium | reverse complement strand
GATCGAGAGCGTAGCCGCTGGAATTCTTGCGGGTCTGGGGGAACGCTCGAGCGACCAGCCGTCGGCCGTCAGTCGTCAGGGAGAACCTTTCCCCATTCCCCTGTCCCCGTTTGACGGTTCGAACCTGCCCGTCCGCGCCGACAATCTCCACGGCGTCGATCCAGCGTCGCACGCTGCCGTAGCGGACGGTGCGCGGCCCCGCGGCGTTGGTGGCGGCCATCCCGCCCGACGTCGCGAACGCTCCGGACGAGGGATCGGGCGGCAGCCGCAGACCGGACGAACGCGCGGCCGCGTCTACCTGGGCCCACGTGGCGGACGTCCCGGCGTGGGCCACCCGGCGGTCCGGGTCCACCTCGATTGCCGGGAATCCGCGGCTCATGTCGAGGATCACCCCCCGGCCGACGTTGCCGCCCGCCAGGCCGCTTCCGGCGCCCCGGGGGATGAGGACCGCGCCCCGCCGTTCCGCGTCCCGCACCAGCTTGACTACCGCTCCGACGCTGTGGGGGATCGCAACGGCCGCTGGAACGATCCGGTAAATCCCGGCGCCTTCGGAGTAGGCGGCGCGTGTACGGACGTCAGTCAGGAAGGGAGGCACGGGAGCTGAACTTCTGCCTCAGGGCCTCCAGCAGCTGCTCGGCGATGCGGTACCCCTCCGACCCCTGCGGCACAACCACCTCGAGGTCGCGCCCGGGACGCGAGGGATCCAGCATCGGCCGGTAGACCACCTCGACCGTGAGCTGGCTCTTGCCGGGCGCGTTCGGGTCGGCCCAGCAGCGGACCTTGACGGTGTCGAGCAGGTCGCCCGGATCGCGATCGCCGCTCGTGGACTGCCGGGTGCGAACGTTGTACCAGGCGGTCTCGACGTAGCCGTCCCGGACGCTGGACCACTCGACTCGGAGCCCCTGGCTGGTGAGCCACCCGACGGCTTCGGGAACGATCCGTCCGGCCGGGGCATCAACCACCGCGACGAGCGCCTGGGGGTAGGGCAGGAACGCCGGGCGCGTGGTGACGGGAGTGCAGGAGACCAGGAGAGTGGCAATGGCGGATTGCGGCTTGCGGAATGCGCAATGAAAGGGCCTAGTCCCTGCCGGGCGTTTGGCAGAGGAGCTGCCCCGGCAAATCCGCAATCCACAGTCCGCAATCCGCAATCCCATGTCAGTGTTTATGCGGCGGCGTCCCGGGCGGGTCGACGTGCGTCGTGGCGGAGTCGCCCGGTGTGCTGTCGGGCGTCATGGGGCCGTGATCGTGCTCGGGCTCGCCGGGCTGGTGTGCGTGGCCGGCCCCGCGGTTCAGTATCTCGGCCTGCATCTTCTCCGTCGGGATCCCGGCGGCGCGGTCGAACATCAGATCGCCGCCCACTGTTCCGGTGCGCACCAGGAGCACCAGTCCCGCCAGCGACAACACCTTGAGGAATCTGTCCTCGAGCCGGTTCACGTCGAAGCGGCGCCACAGCTTCCAGGTGAGCACGACGGTGAACACGCACATCGTGGCGATCGCGAGCGTCTCGTGGGATTTCATCAGATCGTGAATCGCTTCACCATGGTCCAGCGAGTTCTCGGCGAGCTCGCCGGCGATCACGGCGACCCAGCCTCCGATCACGCCGGCCCACAGCGTCCAGATGCCCGCCCACACGAGCGATTCTCGCTTCATCGCCCAGCCGATCAGGTCGAACAGCACGGCCGCGATGAGCAACGCCACGGGAAGGTCGTTGACCGCCGCGTGCAGGCGGGGCAGGTCGTAGCCGAACATCGCGGAGGCGTCTCCTCGGGCTCTAGAGGCCCAGGCTCGAGACCACCGGCGGGTGCGCCGAATAGTCGTAGAATCCTTTGCCGCTCTTTTTCCCGTACATCCCGGCGAGCACCATGCGCCGGAGCAACGGTGGCGGGGCGTACTTCTGCTCCTTGTACTCCGTAAACATGATTTCGGCGATCCTGTAGGTGGTGTCGAGTCCGACGAAATCGAGCAGCGTGAGCGGGCCCATCGGGTATCCGCACCCGAGCTGCATCGCCCGGTCGATGTCGGTCACGCTGCCCACGCCGTGCTCCAGCGCCCGAATCGCATCGAGCAGGTACGGGACCAGCAGGCGGTTGACGATGAACCCGGATGTGTCCTTGGTCGCCACCGGCTCTTTGCCGAGCGCTCGGGCGAACGCGAACGCGCGCTTGAAGGTCTCCTCCGACGTCGTCACCGTCCGGACCACCTCCACCAGCGGCATCAGGGGCACCGGATTGAAGAAGTGCAGGCCCACGAAGCGGTCGGCGCGGGTGGTGGCGGCAGCCATCGCGGCGATGGTGAGGCTCGAGGTGTTGGAGGCGAAAATCGTCCCGGCGCCGCACAGGCCGTCGAGCTCCTTCCAGAGGGCGTTCTTCACCTCCAGGTCCTCGGTGACGGCCTCGATCACGATGTCGCACGGCGCGAGGTCGGCCGTGACGGTGGTGAGGGACAGGCGCGTCAGCACGGCGTCGCGCTCGGGAGGGCCGAGCTTGCCCTTTTCCACGAGCTTGGCGAGCGATTTCTCGATCCCGCCCTTCGCCCGGTCGAGAATCGGAGGCGCCACGTCGCGGACGATCGTCGGGAACCCCGCGACGGCCGCCACTTGGGCGATGCCGCTGCCCATCAGGCCACACCCCAACACTCCGACGCGCGTGATGTCGCTCATGTCCCTCTCTGCTACTGGAATTGTTTGCGAATCTCGTCCGCGATGCGGACGAACGCACTGGCACGCGGCCCGGGGAGCGCATGCTCCGGCCGGATCTCTCCGCGCTCCAGGCGGTCGAGCACCTGCTCGAGCGCCACTTGGATCTTCTCGTTCTGTCCGCGGTGGCCGGTGAGCACAGGGATGGCGCCGGTCGTGAAGAGGGCGGCCGGGAGCAGGGCGACCGGCAGCATCACCCCGAGCGTGATGCTGACCGCCGTCCCGACCGCGCCGGCCGACAGCAGGCCCGCCGCCGAGCCGATGCGGGCCTGCCGCAGATTGCGCACGTCGGCGGCGAGCCGCACGTGGCAGAACCCGCTCTCGAGCGGCGTCACCTGTCCGGCAACTTCGACGGCGCGGGCCAAGGCGTAGCTCCGGCCGCCCGTCTTGAAGCCCCGCTGCATGGAGGCGAAAAACCCTACCTGAGGCTCCCACGAGGTGCGGTCGGGCTGGCGCCGCTTCACCTGGAGCAGCTCCTGATCCTCCATCCACTGCGACAACGCCCGCTCGACGGCGCCCCGGTCGCCCGGGACGACGCGCTGGGCGGAGAGCCGGGCCGGGCCGGCGAACGACCAGACATCGCCCTGGGATTCGTCGACCAGCCGGGTGCGCTCCTCGAGCAGCGCCTGCTTGAGATACCGCGACGGGATGCCGACGTCCTTCCCGAGGGCGAGGAGCTCCTCCTCGGAGAGGCCGTCGCCGATGTCGCGCTCACCGGTCTGCAGCTCGGCGGCGCGCTGGATGATCCGCTCGAGGGCGTCTTTGCCGATCAGCTCGCCCGCCATCCCTAGGCTCGGACTTTGTCTTTGGCGGTGACGGGGGGGAGCGCCTCGCCCGGTACGTGCGCCGGGAGGGCGGGTACGGCCGTGTCGGTCTTCCGGCCGACGGCATCGACGATGCCCTTGAACAGGTCGATGGGGATCGGGAATATCGTGGTCGAGTTCTTCTCCGACGCGATCTCGGTGACGGTCTGGAGGTAACGCAGCTGGATCGCGGCTGGCTCCCGGCCGATCACGGCAGCCGCTTGGGCGAGCTTTTCGGACGCCTGCAGCTCGCCTTCGGCGTTGATGACTTTGGCGCGGCGCTCGCGCTCGGCCTCTGCCTGGCGGGCCATGGCCCGCTTCATCTCGGGCGGCAGGTCCACGTCCTTGACTTCGACCGCCGACATCTCGATCCCCCAGTCCTCTGAGCGCTGGTCGATGATCTGCTTCAGAATCGAGTTGATCTTGTCGCGGTTGGCCAGCAGCTCGTCCAGCTCCGTCTCGCCGAGCACCGAGCGCAGCGTGGTCTGGGCCAGCTGGCTCGTGGCGTAGAGGTAGTTCTCCACCCCGATCACGGCCTTCACCGGGTCCTTCACCTTCATATAGAGGACCGCGTTCACCTTGATCGAGATGTTGTCGCGGGTGATCACGTCCTGCGGCGGGATGTCCACCGCCATCACACGCAGGCTGACCTTTTGCATGCGCGCGAACAGCGGCGGCAGGTAGATGAGCCCCGGACCTTTCGCGCCCCAGGAGCGGCCCAGAAAGAAGTAGACGGCGCGCTCGTACTCGCGCAGCACCCGCAGGCCGGAGAACAGGTAGAACCCGACGCCCGCGAGGATGGCCAGCATCACGTCACCCATGAGCCCTCCTCAGGCCGGGAACGCTTCGACGATGACCGCGAGCCCCTGTCCGCCGCCGATGCACGCGGAGCCGAGCCCGAAGCGCGAGCCGGCGCGGCGCAGGGCATGGAGCAAGTGGATCGTGATCCGGGTGCCGCTCGCGGCCAGCGGATGCCCGATCGCGATCGCGCCGCCGTGCACGTTGGTCTTCGATCGGTCGAGGCCGAGCTCCTTCTCCACGGCGAGATACTGGGGGGCGAACGCTTCGTTGACCTCCACCAGGTCCATCTGGGCGAGGGTCATCCCGGCTTTCTCGAGGACTTTGCGCGCGGCCGGCGCGGGGCCGATGCCCATGTACTTGGGCTCGACCCCCACGACCGCCCAGGCGACGAGACGGCCGAGGGGTTTGTGGCCGTGCGCTTGGGCGTACCGCTCGCTCGCGATCACGGTCGCGGCGGCTCCGTCCGCGATCCCGGAGGCGTTGCCGGCGGTCACGAGCCCGTCCTTCTTGAAGTAGGGCTTCAGGGACGCGAGCGCGTCCGCCGTGGTCTCGGGCCGCATGTGCTCGTCGGCGCGGAACTCCACGACTTGACCCTTCCGCTTGATCGGGACGGGAACCACCTCATCCTGGAACACGCAGTCGTCCCAGGCCTGTTTGGCGCGCTGCTGAGAGCCCAAGGCCACCGCGTCGACCTCCCGGCGGGTGAGCTCGTACTTATCCGCGAGATTCTCTGCTGTCTCGGCCATCGAGAACCCACACTGGGGGTCCTTCAGCGACTCCCACAGCAGGTCCTCCAGGGGTGCGGGGCCGAGACGCAGTCCCCAGCGGGCGCCCCGCACCACGTGCGGGGCCTGGCTCATCGATTCGCCGCCGCCGGCGAGCACGGCGTCGGCCTCGCCCAGCAGGATGAGCTGGGCAC
>JBOHSO010000118.1:0-6458 GCA_050921685.1 Gemmatimonadales bacterium | reverse complement strand
CCATGTCGAACAGGACGGCGTAGAGGGGAGGATAGCCGACGGGCTGGTGGGCGGCGAACCAGCGCGATCCGATCAGCACGTCGTTCGAGTCCGCGAAGTCGCCGTAGTCCTCGCCGTCCACGAAGAGCAGGTCGACGCCGACGCTGGGAGGCTTGGCCTTGAGGGCATCGGCAACGCCGAGCAGCACGGCGACGCCGGAGGCGCCGTCGTTGGCGCCGGGAACGGGCTGCCGCTGGGCACCGAGATTCACGCTCTGATCGGCGCGGGGGCGCGTGTCCCAATGGGCCAGGAAGAGCACTCGTTCGGCGGCATCCGGACGGAAGCGGGCAAAGAAGTTGCGCAGCGACAGCGTCGCTCCCCGCGTGGTCTGGTGCGCGATGTCCTGAACGATGACGGTGTCAGCCCGCGCGCGCAATTGCGCGAGGATCCAGTCGCCGGTGGAATCGTGCGCGGCGGTGCCGGGGACGCGCGGGCCGAACTGCACCTGTCGCTCCAGGTACGCGAACGCGCGCGCGCCGTCGAACTCCCGGGCGGGAGGCTTGGCCTTGGCGGAGCAGCCGGCCAGCGCCGACACGACCGCGCACGCAACCCACGCTGGCCGGTGCCGGCGGCTCATCGCAGCTGCCCGACGCTGGTGTTGATCTGCACGAAGGCGGTGAGCACGAGCTGTGACGACTTGCGGTTGATCTGCCGCTCGTCACTCAGGACGTAGGCGACCTGGAAGCCCGCGCTGAGCGCGGGGGGAAAGCTCGTGTCCAACGTGAGCTGCGTTTCGGTCTGCCGGCTGTCGACGTACGGGACGCAGCTCTCCTCGCTCGCGGTGCGGAAGCAGGTGAGCGTCGAGCTCGCGCCGTAGCGCGCCGTCGTGCGGATGTCGCTCTTCAGCCTGAACAGGCTCGCGGGGGGTCGCCAGGCGAACGAGACGGAGGCATTCTGCTGCCCGCGTCGTGTGCGGTACAGGTTGCCGGCCGTCGACTGCTCGCTCCGCAGCCGCGACACATCGAAGGTCGTCAGCACGCCATGGACCCAGCTGAGGGACACACTCGGCGCCAGGTTGTAATCCTCACTCGACGTGCGAGTCCCGGTTCCACCGGCGCCGAACTCCGCCTGGTTGGTCGAGGTCTTCCGGGTCTGGGTCGTCAGCCGGGCGGTCAGGCCGAGCAGCGCCTTGGACAGCCAACCGGTCGGCGTGAGGTTCCACGCGAGGGTGCCGGAAGGCCACTCCCGGCTGGCCGAGCGGATCGGGACCTGGGCCTGATTGCGCAGCACCATCGTGAGGTTGTTGGTCCGCTGGTAGATCGAGGTGACGCGGAACCCGAGCGGAAGGGCGAGGCTCGCCCCGGTCTTGAACGCCTCGCCGTATGTGGCGGCGCTCGCGAGCGCGCCCCGCTGGGTCCGGAACCCGTCGAACCCGATGAGCCCCAGCTGATAGCCGAGCCGCGGGGAGGCCGCGACCCCGGTGAAGCTCGACGTCCGCGTGCGGCTCCAGGACACATCGACGTTGGTCAAGCGATCGAACACGTGGCCGATCGCGGCACTGTCCCCGAACAACCCGCGCGCCAGCACCCCGAGCTCGACCTGCGTCCCGCCATCGAGGCGCTGCGAGTTCGTGAAGGCGGTGGGGAGGTGAAACGCCCCGGCGCTGTCGCCGATGTCGCGGATCGGCAATCGGCCGTTGGGATCGCGGCTGAGCGTGAACGAGGAGCCGAGGGTGAATCGCGGCCGGAGCCAGGCCGCCAATTGGGGCGTCACGCCGAGAAAGCTAACCAGGGAGCGCTGGGTCTCGACACCGACATCGAGGCCGAGCAGGGACCGCCGTGCCTGGCGCGCCACGAGGCCGAGGGTGGTCGAATCGCCGTAGTCCCGCAGGTCGCGCTGTGAGGCCAGGTCCACGCGCAGCTGCAGCCCGGTGAGCGGCAGCAGGTCCAGGGACGCGCTGTTGCGCCAGGTGCGGGACAACGAACGAGCCGGCACGAGGAACGCGTCCCCGCTGTCCGCGACCGGCACCCGAAACGTGAACCGGGTCCCGTCGGCGCCGGCCAAAGACGAGCGGAATCGCAGCACGCTCGGGCTGACGCGGAGCCGCGCCGTCTCCAGGTTGCGGATCCACGCGGTGCTTCCCAGGAGCGGGATGCCGCGCACCAGACGCGCCAGAAACGCCGGGGCGGCCGGCACCGTGTGGGCCGGGGGGGACAGGGCGTACTCGACAGTGGCGTTGTAGCTCCGGGCATCCGCCTGGACGAGACTGGTCCGGCTGCGCCCGGTGGTGTAGAGCCCGGTCAGCGAAATCGGGTCGACCAACAACCGCGGGAGCGACCGCTGGGACGGGCGCACCCGCCGAATCGCCAGCGAATAGCTGGACACGGTGTTGAGCGGTGTGCGGAGACCGCGCAGCGCGTCGCCGCGCAGATCCGTGCCGAAGAGATAGGTCGGATTGCTGCGGGCGCCGATGTAGCGCACCGTGAGCGGCGCACTGAGACCCCAGCTCGTAGGCAACAGCCGATCCAGTCGCACCGTCCCGCCGACGGTCGTCTGGGTGTTCGTGACGTAGCTCGGGTCCTCGCCCAGTTGTCGGAAATTGCCGTCCCGGCGGGTCACGGTGACGTTCACGTCCGCGAAATCCGCTGCGGCGAGTGAGAAATCGACCGCGGCGGCGACTCCCATATCCTGCACGACGTCGCTCAGCCGGATGTCGTCGACCCACAGCTCCGCCTGGTCCACGAACGCGACGCTGCGCACCCGGAGCATGCCGGTGGCGAGCTCCTGCACCGCGGCGAGGTTCGGGGGAGCGGTCCCCGGGTCCCGCACGTGCACGAGGTAGGGACCGTCGCACATGACGTAGGCGGTGTCGTGTGGGACGATGGTGCTGTCGGGGCATCCCGCGTACACCTGCGGCGGATCGCCGGCGAGCCAGGCCTGCTCGACCCGGGCGCGCAACGTGAGCCAGCGATCGAACCCGACGACGACCTCGGGCTCCCACGACGTGGTGCGCGCCGGCACGTGGTAGAGGTAGAAGTTGTTCTCGTCCTTCCCCACCTTGATGTAGAACTCCAGATCCCCGTCTTCCCATCCCGGACCCCGGCCGCGCGCCCACACCCGGAGCTTCTTGTACCGGAGAAAGTTCTTGTCACCTTCGGCGCCGAAACGCGTGAACGCCTCCGCCCGCTGCCCGACGCTGAGCCCGTTGGCGAGCAGCCGGAGCGAGCGCTCGTTGATCTGCGTCGCCCCGACCTGCAACCCCTGGTCGCGCCGGTCCCCCTGGTCGGTGACCCCCGGCGGTGGCACGTACCCGAGGTCGCGGTTCTCGGTGCTGACGACCGAGGCGATCACGTCCCCTATCCCGGACCCCCGTTCGCCCGCGATCCCGCGGATCGGCGTGTCGGCGCGCTTGAGCCAGGAGCTGCCGACGAGCCGGACCCGGGACAGGGCGAAGTACACCTGTGGCTGCGGCTGCCCGGGAAGCGCAGTCGGAGGGGTCACGACGGTGATGCGCAGGGACTGCACCTGGCGCAGGTCGGGCTGGCCCTGGAGCAGGGTGTCGGTGAACGGGATGCGGTACAACCGCCACCCGGCGGCTCCCCCGCCCTGGCTCGCGGGCAGGGGGATCATGCCCCCCTCACGCACGAAGTATCGGTCGTCACCGATGGCGAACACGAAGCGGGTGAAGTCCTCGGTCGTTTTCACACCAGCGACGGAGTCGAGCTGGAAGTCGCCGTCCTGGTCCTCGGTGTCCACGGCGCCGTTCTGGCGACCGCACCGCGATCGCAGGTCGCCCAGGAATCGCGGGGCGAGCCGCCCCCGCTCGGAGGCGCTGCAGAGGAACAGGGTGTCGAGGATCTCGCCCGTCGTCGCGTTCCGGATGCCGGTCACCCGGTCGGAAAGAATGCCCTCGTCGTTGAGGGCCGCGTTCCAGGAGTGCGTCAGGGGATCCCGCTCGGTGTCGAGCAGCCCCGCGCCGACGATGCGCGCGCCGAAGTAGGTCGTGTCGCCGTTTCCCGAGGCGGTAAAGGAGTCCGGGACGATCGCCAGCGCGTCTTCGAACACCGATCCGAAGTCCAGCAGCAGGGCGGTGCGGTTCTCCCGGGCGATGCGCCGGTTGTCTTCCCACACCCAGAACTCGAGATACTCGACGCGGGACAGGTCGATGCCCGTCGGCGAGAGCGTTTGCGAGATGGCGCGCCACCGCGGACCGAAGAGCGGGGGCCGGACCCAGTTCGGGTTGCCGGTCCGCGAATCGGCCAGCCCGAGCACCGTGTCGGGCTTCATCAGGATCCAGAGCACGGGCTCGGCCGACCGGGCCTGGCCAGCGAGCCGGATCGTGGGATCGATCTGCTGAGGGAAGAACTGCACCTGCACCAGGCGGCCTTCGGCGTCGAGGTTGTACGGGAGGCTCTGCCAGGTCAGGGCCGCCAACGTAACCGGATCGAAACCGGTCGACGCGATCCCGAACGGTTCGGCGCCCCGCGGGGTGGAGGGAATGCTGCCCAAACGCCACGCCGTCTCGTTGAGCGGAATGAAGCGCCCGGCTTCGGTTTCGAACTCCTCGAGGTACGCCTGCCCCAGCTGGTTGGGGCTGGGCTTGGAAACGGCCATCTCGGCCCGGATGTTGAGGACGGACGGGACCTCCGTCCGCACGCCGGGGAGGGCGTCCACCATCCGCGTCACCCACTCGGGCTGGAAGTGCAAATCGGTACTGAGCCCGCCGATGAAGCTCGACGAGGGCTCAAAACCGAGGGGCGGCCGGGTGAACGCGCTCTGCTCGCGCTGAAACAACCCGGTGAGGCTCACGGCGCCGCGCGCGCCGAGATCGTACTGGAGCGCGAGCCCGTATATGGATGTCGGCGCGATCGTGAACGCGGCGCGCTCCTCGAACTGGACGCGGACCTGCGCCGCCCCTCCCTGGAACAACGAGTCGGGGTTCTTGAACTGCACCTGCCCGGCGGCGTAATCGATGGTGTAGTCGATCTCACGGGTGAGCAGCTGGTTGCCGAGGTAGATCCGCTCGCTCCCCTCGCGCACCTGGAAGCTGTTGAGCGACAGCGTCGACCGGTCGGCCGAAGCGGAGACGTCGGCGTGCACCTGCAGGGCGAACACCGACGACGGCCCCTGCGACTGCAACAGCGCGCGCGGCGTCCGGTACAGCGAATCGTTACGCTCCTCGAGGGTGAGCCGCGTGGAGTCCGCGAAGGGGGTGAGGTGCGGGAAGACGACGTAGAAGTCGCGCAGCGGCGCCCCCTGCTGCGGGTCGCGGTCGCGGGGGAACAAGCGGTTGAACTCGTCGAACCGGTTCGGATCGTTGGTGACGGCGAGGCCGAGGTGCGCCAGATAGGTTTCGCCCGTCGCGACGGTGCGCTCGCGCTGGTTCACCGTGATCGACAGCGTCATCGTCTCGCGCGTGAGCCCCTGACCGCCCACGCGGTACGCGCTGCGGATCTCGAAGCGGAATGACGGCGATGCGGCGGTCACGCCGAGCGTCGGGTCGTACACCAGCCGCAGCGTGTCGACCACCGTGGTGTCGGGATTGGCGGCGACCGGAAACGTCCCCACGGAATCGAGACCGCCCGGCGTCACGTAGGAGACGGCCAGGTAGTCGCTCTGGTCCAGGCGGTTCGCCAGGGCCATCCACGCCCCACTGGGGTCGACGTAGTAGTCCTTCCCTTCCTGCAGGATCTGCCACCGGAACGGCCCGGCGCGCTGGGCGATGCAGTCCACCGGTTGGGTGCCCACACCGCACGCCACGGCCCGCACCCCACCGATGTTCTGATTGGACGTGCTGGTAGGCGATTGGGCCTGCACCCGATACACGTGCAGGCTCCCGACGCGGAGCGAATCGGGAAGCGTGAGGTTCAGGACGTCCAGCGCCGGAAAGCCGGGGATGGCGGCCGGGTCGACCACGAAGAAGAACCGGCTGACCTCGTAGTCGAGATCGCGTTGCTGACGGTCGAGCGGTTGACTGGTCGTGGCCCCGATCAGGTAGAACCGATCCCCGATGACGTTCCCTTTCTGCTGCGCGTAGATTCCGCGGAACTCCAGCGCGCCGAGCTGCCCGACCGCCTGCAAGCCGAAATTGTTCGCCGGGATCGCCGCGCTGATGAAGCGGCTCGGCGGGGCCTGGAACGACACGTTCCCCGCCTGGACCCGTTTCAGGATCTCGTCCTCGAGCCCTTCATACGAGACTTGCAGGTTGTTGTTCGCGTCGAACTCCCGCTCCGAATCGAAGTCGACGTTCAGGTGGAGCCGTTGCCCCACGACCCCGGCGGTACGGATCGCGTATTGGGGGTTGGGGGTGATGGTGGGGAACCCCGCCCGGCACCCGGACAGCACCTGCTGCTGGTCGAAGGCGGTGCAGCGCAGGTTGCGGAATTGGTCCGCCTTGAGCTCGAAGCGGACCCGGAGATCCATGCCGATATCGGCATAGCGCGAGAACAGCGCGCCGACGCCCGCCGACGGGCCGGCGG
>JBOHSO010000117.1:0-2339 GCA_050921685.1 Gemmatimonadales bacterium | reverse complement strand
CCTCTGGTCCGGTCCACGGAGACCGCATGACCCTCCCGCGACCCGAGCTCACGCTCGACCCCGAGACCTGGGACGAGCTCCGCGCCCTCGGCCACCGGATGGTGGACGACATGTTCGACTACCTCGCCAGCGTCCGCGAGCGTCCGGTCTGGCAGCCGTTCCCGAGCGACGTGAAGCACCGGCTCGCCGAGCCGGTGCCGCGGGAAGGGCGCCCGGCCGAAGCCGTGTACGCGCAGTTCAAGCGGGACGTGCTGCCCTACCCCGCCGGCAACATTCACCCCCGCTTCTGGGGCTGGGTCATCGGCACCGGCACACCCCTCGCGATGCTCGCCGACATGCTCGCGTCCGGAATGAATCCACAGACCGCGGGGATCCAGGAGGCCGGTCGCTACGTCGAGGAGCGGGTGATCGCCTGGCTGGCGGAATTGATGGGATTCCCCGACGGCTCGAGCGGACTCCTCGTGTCGGGCGGCTCGATGGCGAACCTGGTCGCGCTCGCGGTGGCGCGACAGGCCAAAGCGGGGTTCGATGTCCGCGAGCGCGGCCTCGGCGACGGCACCCAACCGCTCGTCGTCTACGCGTCGACGGAGGTCCATAGCTCGGTCCGCAAAGCGGTCGAGGTGATGGGGCTGGGGCGCCGGAACCTGCGCCTGGTGCCCGTCGACGCGGACTACCGCATCGACGTAAGTGCGCTCCGCGAGGCGATCGCCGGCGACCGGGCGGCGGGCCGCCGGCCGCTCTGCGTCGTGGGCAACGCGGGCACGGTGAATACCGGCGCGACCGACGACCTGCGGGCGCTCGGGTCCCTGTGTCGCGACGAAGGACTGTGGTTTCACGTCGACAGCGCCTTCGGGGCGCTGGTCACACTCGCACCGGAGCTGCGGGACCTGGTCCGTGGACTCGAGACGGCCGATTCCGTCGCCTTCGACCTGCACAAGTGGGGGTACCTGCCGTTCGAGGTCGGGTGCACGCTCGTCCGGCACCCAGCGGTTCATCGCGACACCTTCACCGTCACGCCGAGCTACCTCGGGGCCACCCCGCGAGGCCCGGCGGCGGGGGGCGTGCTGTTCGCGGACCTCGGGCTCCAGTTGTCCCGGGGGTTCCGCGCGCTGAAGGTGTGGATGACGTTCAAGGCGCACGGGGTGGATTTCATCGGGCAGCTGATCGCCCAAAACGTGGCGCAGATCCAGTACCTCGCGGGCCTCGTCGATGCGCATCCGAGCCTCGAGCGAGTCGCCCCCGCCCCGCTCAACATTTGCTGTTTCCGGTTCGTGGCGCCCGGCCTGGACAGCGCGGCGCTCAACGCCGTGAACCAGGAAATCCTGTGGCGGCTGCAAGAGAGCGGGATCGCTCTGCCGTCGCACACCGTGCTCAACGGGACGTTCGCGATCCGCGTGGCCAACACCAATCAGCGGAGCCGACGGGAGGATTTCGATCTGTTGGTACAAACGGTGGTCGACATCGGGCGAGGCATGCTCGCCGGACAGCCGGTCCATAGGGCCGCGACGGAGACGCCATGACGACGCTCGCAGCGAACGCCGTCCTGCTGGTGGTGGACGTCCAGAAGGGCTTCGACGGCTACAACGAATCGCTGCACCGCACCAATCCGGGGCTCGCGGCGAACGTCGCTCGGCGCCTTCATCGGAACGACGCTCGAGGCGGACCTTCGGGCTGCGGCCGCCTGTTTCCGGCCCAGCTGCTGCACGACGTCGCGCTCGCCGACCTGCACGGCGAGTTCGCAACCGTGCTCGACACCCACGACGTGCTGGCTCGACTCGGGACCTGAGACCGCGACGCGGTCCGCCGCTTCGCAGGGGCTGACCCGGAGCGCGCGCGGTACTACCCGGCCTGCGTGCTCGCCGCTACGGAGTCGCGGTGAGGCGGGGTGTTCGCCTTTCCTTCGTCGTCCCGGATGGACCGTACCGTGGGATAGGCGAGATCGATGTCCGGCGCCGCGGTGAACGCGTCGAGCACATCCTGCCAGATGGCGTTCTCACTCCCCCGGCGGAAGCGTGAGCGGATGAGGTAACGAATCGTGAGGCAGATGCCGTGATCGACTGCCTTGGTGTACACTATTGGCGTGAGCTTGGTGTAGGCAATGAGGTACTGGCGCGACGCCTCGAGCAAGTTCTTCTCCACCTGCTCGGTCAGATGCTCAGCGTGCTTCGCCGCCACGGATTCGAGGATCCCCTTGGCCTTCTTCCAATCGCTCTCGTACGTGACGGTGACCGGGATCTCATGCCAGATGTAAGGGAAGCCCTTGTCGTAATTCGCGATCGGCTCCGATAGTACCTTGCCGTTGGGCACGTGGATGATGCGCCCGGTGCTCTGGTCGGCAT
>JBOHSO010000116.1:0-9143 GCA_050921685.1 Gemmatimonadales bacterium | reverse complement strand
GAGCTGTGCGAGGCGGTGGGGGCCGACGTGCAGCAGGTGCGCAAGGGCGTGGGCTCGGATCACCGCATCGGTCCGGCGTTCCTGTTCCCGGGGCCCGGCTACGGCGGCTCGTGCTTCCCCAAGGACGTCAAGGCGCTGGTCAAGACGGCGGCCAACAAGGGCGTGTCGCTCGGGATCCTGACCGCCGTTGAGATGGGCAACGAGCGCCAGAAACGCGTCCTGTTCGAGAAACTCTCCCGGCACTTCGCCGGTCAGCTCGCGGGGCGGACCATCGCCGTGTGGGGACTGGCGTTCAAGGCCGAAACCGACGATGTGCGCGAGAGCCCCGCGCTGGTGCTGATCGAGGCGCTGCTCGGCGCCGGCGCCGCGGTGCGCGCTCACGATCCCGCCGCGATCGAAACGGCGCGCCGCCAACTTGGCGACCGCGTGACCTACGTGCCGCATGCATACGACGCGCTCGCCGGGGCCGACGCGCTGGCCATCGTCACCGAGTGGCTGGAGTACCGCAACCCGGACTTCCCGCGCGTCAAGCAGCTGCTGAAACGCGCGCTCATCGTCGACGGCCGCAACCTGTACGAGCCGGCGCGACTGGCGCAGCTCGGCTTCACCTACGACTGCATCGGCCGCCCGCTGGCATGCGCATCCTCGTAACGGGCGCCGCCGGCTTTCTCGGATCACATCTGTGCGACCGCTTGCTGGCGGATGGACATCGGGTGATCGGGATGGACAACTACATCACCGGAACCCCCGTGAATCTCGCCCACCTCGAGCACCATCCCACCTTCCAATTCGTGCGTCACGACGTCACGACGTTCATCGAGGTGGAAGGCCCGCTCGATGCGGTCATGCACTTCGCCAGTCCGGCCAGCCCGGTCGATTACCTCGAGCTGCCGATCCAGACCCTCAAGGTCGGCTCGCTCGGCACGCATAAGGCGCTGGGCCTTGCTCGCGCCAAGGGCGCCCGCTTCCTGCTCGCCTCGACCTCCGAAGTGTACGGGGACCCGCTCGTGCACCCGCAGCCGGAGAGCTACTGGGGCAATGTGAACCCCGTAGGCCCGCGCGGTGTGTACGACGAGGCCAAGCGCTTCGCCGAGGCGATGACGATGGCGTATCATCGGTTTCACGGGCTCGACACCCGGATCGTGCGCATTTTCAATACCTTCGGCCCGCGCATGCGGCCGCACGATGGGCGCGTCGTGTCGAATTTCATCATGCAGGCGCTGCGCAACGAGCCGCTCACCGTGTACGGCGACGGGTCCCAGACGCGCTCGTTCTGCTACGTGGAGGACCTGGTCGAAGGCATCGTCCGGCTGTTCGAGCGAGGGACGCCCGAGCCGACCAACATCGGCAACCCGGGCGAACTCACCGTGCGGCAACTCGCCGACCACGTGCTCGCGCTCACGGGGAGCCGGAGTGAAGTCGTCCACCGGCCGTTGCCGGAGGACGATCCCCGGGTACGACAGCCTGACATCAGCCGGGCGAAGGAGCTTTTGGGGTGGGAGCCTTGCGTCCCGCTCGACGATGGGCTCACGCGGACAATCGCGTACTTTCGCGAGGTACTCAAGGGATGAGCAGGCTCCTGGTCACCGGCGCCGCCGGGTTCATCGGGTCCCACCTGTGCGAGGCATTGCTCGCCGCCGGTCACGAGGTCACGGGGCTCGACAATTTCGACGCGTTCTATCCGCGCGCCGTGAAGGAGCGGAACCTCACCGGGCTGCGATCACGCCCGGGGTTCCGGTTCGTCGAAGGCGACGTGGGGCGCGACTCGCTGCCGCTCGAAGGCGTGGAGGCGATCCTCCACCTGGCCGCCCGGCCAGGCGTCCAACCGTCGCTCGAGGACCCGTCCGGGTACATGGAGACGAACGTGACGGCCACGGCGCGCCTGCTGGACCAGGTGCGCCGCACGGGAATCGCGCGCGTGGTGTTCGGGTCCTCGTCCTCCGTGTACGGCGAGTCGACGCCGCCGCCGTTCGCGGAGGACGCCATGGCCGACGGCCCGATCTCGCCCTACGCGGCGAGCAAGCGGGCGGGGGAGCTGGTGTGCCGGGTGTTCACGCATCTGTACAGCACCCGGATCGCCTGCCTGCGGTTCTTCACGGTCTACGGGCCGCGCCAGCGTCCCGACCTCGCCGTGCACCGCTTCACCGCCCGAATCCTCGCCGGCCAGCCGATCCTGATGCGGGGAGATGGTTCGAGCGAGCGGGATTACACGTATGTTTCCGACGTGGTGGACGGGATCCTGGCCGCTCTCGCGTGGACCGAGCGCGCCGGCGCCGACGGTGCCGAGGCGTGGCGTGTGTTCAATCTCGGCGGCGGCGCGCGCGTGCGACTCGACCGCCTGATCGCGCTGATCGGCGCGGCGGCCGGCCGGGCGCCCATCATCGAACGTGGGGCCGACCAACCGGGCGACGTATCGCTCACGGCGGCGGACCTGCGACGCGCCGAGCGCGAGCTGGGGTACCGGCCCAAGGTAGGGATTGAGGAAGGGATCCGGCGGTTCGTCTCCTGGTACCGGGAGGCCCATGGACGCGAACCCTGAGCGACGAGTCGACCAGGCGCGTGAGCGCTTCCAGCTGCAGGACTACTACGGCGCGATTCACCTGCTCGAGGAGGTCGTTGCCGTGGGCCATGCCTACGCCGACGCCGAGCACCTGTTGGGGCTGAGCTACTCCCTGGTGGGGCAGCCGGAAAAGGCGCTCGCCCACCTGGACCGCGCGCTGGAGCTGAACCCGCAGTACGTGGAAGCGCTGGTGCACCGCGCCTTGGTGCTCAACGACCTGGGGCGCGAACAGGAAGCCACCGACTCGCTGCGCCGCGCCGGACAAATCGGCGGCAAGTCGCGGCTCGGGTTCCCCACGCACCTGGCGGCGAAGCTCGCCAACATGCATGCCTACCTCGCCGAGGCCTATGTCGAAGCGGGTGGGATGCGTGAAGCGATCGGGCAGTACCAGGCGGCGCTCGCGCTCGGCCCCGATTTCCACGATCTGCGCTACAAGCTGGGCCGGTTGCTGCTGCAGGCGGGTCGGGTGCTGGAAGCGCGGGAGCAGTTCGAGATCATTGTGCGGTCCCGACCAAACTTCTTGGACGCGGCCGCCATGCTGGGCCTCGCCGGCTACCTGAGCGGCGACGGGCTGTCGGCGCGCGTCGTGTGGGAGGATTGCCGCCGACGCCGACCCGAGGATCCACGCGTCGAAGCCTATCTGGCGATGCTGGACCGGGGCGATCCGATCGCGCTCCCGGCCGAGTCCGTGGGACCACCGTCGGGGCCGCAACCCGCGCCGTGAGGCGCTCGATGGCGGCGGTCGCGCTCGCGGCGGCGCTCGCGTGCGCTCGCAGCGCGGCCGATCACGAGGTGCTGGGAGACCGCGAGTATGTGTCCGCCGCGTACCGCGATGCCCTGGCGGAATACGAGCTCGGCTTACGGGCCGGTGCCGGGGCGGCCGGCTTGCGCGCCAAGGCGGCGGCGGCCGCGCTGCACACCGGGGACCTCGTGGTCGCGGCGGAGCAGTATCGCGCCCTCGCCCGCGAAGACCCGAGCCGCGCCGAGGAGGCCGCGGACGGGCTGGAACGGGTGATGCGTGCGGCCGCCTCTGCCAACGATCGGAGCGCCCTGGCGGACGCGCTCCAGGGCCTGCGGGAGGTCGCACCCAGTCGAGCGCTGGGTCCCTACGCCCGCGTCGTCGCCCTCGACGCGGCGGCCGCCGGGAACACCGCGACGGCGTTGGCGTACCTGCCCACGGCGATTGCCACTGCGCCCGATGCCCGCACCGCCGACTCGCTACTGTTCGTGTACGGCGAAGCGGCTTCGTTGGCTCGGGACTGCGCCACGGCGACGGCCGTGTTTGAGGGGGTGTTGCGTCGTCAGCGCCAGGTGGCGGTGCTGGACGCGGCGCGCGAAGGGGTCGCTCGCTGCGCGCTGGCGCGCGGCGCGGCGGCCCTGGCGGCGGGACGCCCGAGCGAGGCGGAAGACTGGTTCCGCCGGGCGGCCGTGCCGGGCGCCGACGTGGATGTCACGCGGGCCGCGTATCTGGGATTGGGCGACGCGGCACTTGCCCGGGGAGAGGTGGAAGCGGCCGTGGACCTCTACCAGCAGGCGCTGATCGGCGGCGCGCCGGGCGATACCCTGGCGCAGCGGGCGCAGGAAAAGCTCAACTCGCTCGGCCGGCCCGACAGCGCCCCCGCGCTACCACAACCGTGAGGGCGATGCGCATAGTCCACGTGCTCCTGCCGCTGGCTGTGGCGGCGTGTGGTCGCGCCGGCGGGGGCGCCACGGCGCCCGCACCGGAGGTGCGGCTGCAACGGGCGCGGGCGCAGTACCGCGCCGGTGATTTCAACCGGGCGCTCCAGCATTTCCAGCGGCTGCTGTTCGACCTTCCCCCCAATGACCCGGCGCTTCCCGAGGTGCATTACCTGGTGGCCGAGTCGCAATTCCAGTTGGGCCAGTTCGTGGAAGCGGCCCGGGGGTTTCGCGAGGTCGCCGATCAGTTCGCCGGGAGTGCCTATGCGCCGATTGCGCTGCTGCGCTCGGGGGATGCGAACATGCGGCTGTGGCGCAAGCCGGAGCTCGATCCGACCTACGGGCGGGCGGCGCTGGCGATCTACCAGGAGCTCGCCGGCCGCTACCCCGAATCGCAGGCCGCATCGCGGGCCCAGCTGCACGTGCGGCGGCTGCGCGAATGGTTCGCCGAGAAGGCGTACCGGAACGGCCTGTTCTACTTCAAGCGGCGCGCCTGGGACTCCGGCATCGTCTACTTCAAGGATGTGGTCGCCAACTACGCGGAGACGCGGTGGGCGCCCGAAGCGCTGTTGCGACTCGCCGATGGCTATCGCGCGATCGGCTACCGCGAGGAGCTGCAGGAGACCTGCGCGCACGTGCGCCGCTTCTACCCGCAAACCCGCGGGATTGAGCGGTCCTGCCCGGCAGACGGCACCCCCGCCCGCTGAGCGCGTGGACGCGCTGTTCGGTGGGTCGTTCGACCCGGTGCATCTCGGACATCTGGTGGTCGCCGAGGCGGTTGCGGACGCGCTGGACGCGCGGGTGCGATTGATGCCTGCCCGCGAGCAGCCCTTCAAGCGCGCCGCCCACGGCGCGACCCCCGAGCAGCGTACCGACATGCTGGAGCTGGCGGTGGCTGGGAACCCGCGGATGGCCGTGGAGCCGATCGAGCTCGGGCTCCCGGCGCCGTCGTACACGGTGCGGACGCTGCGCGCGCTCGCCGAGCGTGAGCCGGGGAACCGGTTCACGTTATTGCTGGGGGCGGATGCAGCGCGGGACCTCGCCGATTGGTACGAGGTGGAAGCGCTGCCGGGGCTGGCCGAGCTGGTCGTGTTCGCGCGACCGGGATGGGTCGTGCCGGACCACGGCTTGCTGGGGCGCGTCGTGGAGGTGCCGGCGGTCGATATCTCGGCGACCCAGCTACGGCGTCGGGTCGCCGACGGTCGCTCGATTCGATATCTGGTGCCCGACGCGGTGCGAGACTACATCGCCGCCCACGGGCTGTATCACTAGGCGAGGACGGGATGGTTCAACGGCTGTTCACAAAAGTCTTTGGGACGCGATTCCGACGGGAGATGAAGCGCATCCGCCCGCTGGTGCAGGCGATCCACCGACACGAAGCACGCCTCAAGGACCTGCCCGACGTCGAGCTCCAGGCGCAAACCGCGAAGTTCCGTAACGCGATCACCGAGCGCACGGGAGCGCTGGCCGCAGACGTCGAACAGTTGAAACAGGCCAAGCACAACTGTCCGGACGCCGAAGAGCGCTCCCGGTTGAGCGACCGCCTGGCCGCGGCGGAGCAGCAGTATGCCAAGGCCCTGCAGGCCGCGCTCGACGAGCTGTTACCGGAAGTGTACGCCACGGTACGGGAGACGTGCCGGCGGTTGCTCGGGTCGAAGATCAGGGTGACCGGCCACGAGCTCACCTGGGACATGGTCCCCTACGACGTGCAGCTGATCGGCGGGATCGTGCTGCACCAAGGGAAAATCGCGGAGATGGCCACGGGCGAAGGGAAGACGCTCGTGGCGACGTTGCCGTTGTACCTGAACGCGCTGGCGGGGAAGGGCGCGCACCTCGTCACGGTCAACAACTACCTGGCGCGGCGCGACTCGCAGTGGATGGGCCACGTCTTCACCTGGCTGGGTTTGACCGTCGGCTGCATCGACGACACCCAGCCGTCCTCTCCGGAGCGGATCGCCGCCTACCGCTGCGACATCACGTACGGGACCAACAACGAGTTCGGATTCGACTACCTCCGCGACAACATGGTCGGCCGCCTGGAGGATCGGGTGCAACGGGGCCATCACTACGCAATCATCGACGAGGTGGATTCGATCCTAGTCGACGAGGCGCGCACGCCGTTGATCATCTCCGGCGCCGTGGGGACCGAGTCGGACGAGAAATACGCCTTGTACAATGCGCAGGTCGTCCAGCTGGTCCGCAAGCAAACGGCGATCATCAACGACCTCCTCGCCAAGGGCGAGCCGCTGCTCGAGGGCGAGAAGACCCAGTACGAGGGCGCGAAGCAGCTCTACAAGGCGCAGCTCGGCATGCCGAAGAACAAGCGGCTGCTCAAGCTGCTGAACGAGCAAGGGGTGAAAGCCCAAGTCCAGCGAGTCGAGCTGGACCGCTTGGCCGACCGGAAGCTTCCCTCGCGCGAGCAGAAGATGCGCGACGTCGAGGACGACCTGTACTTCGTGATGGACGAGCGCGGGCATTCGGTGCACCTCACGGACAAAGGGGTCGAAACGATGTCCCCCGGCGATCCGACCCTGTTCGTGGTGCCGGACATTTCGCACGCCGTGCACGCCATCGACCACGATGCCTCGCTGTCGCCCGCGGAGCGGATCGAGCGCCGGCGGACGGTCGAGGCGGAATACGCTGCGAAGAGCGAAACGCTGCACATCATCCACAAGCTGCTCCAGGCACACGCGTTGTACGAGAAGGATGTGGAGTACGTGGTGCAGGACGGCCAGGTCTTCATCGTGGACGAGTTCACCGGTCGGCTGATGCCGGGTCGGCGCTGGTCGGAAGGCTTGCATCAGGCCGTCGAGGCCAAGGAAGGAGTGGCGGTGCGCGAGGAATCGCAGACCCTCGCGACCATCACGATCCAGAACTATTTCCGCATGTATGGGAAGCTCGCCGGGATGACCGGGACAGCGGAGACGGAAGAAACCGAGTTCTACCAGATCTATAGGCTCGAAGTGGTCGTCATTCCGACCAACCGGCCGGTGCGCCGGGTGGACAAGCACGACCTCATCTACAAGACGCGACGCGAGAAGTACAACGCGATCGTGGAAGAGACGGAACGCCAGCACGCGCGGGGGCTCCCGGTGCTGGTCGGCACGGTGAGCGTGGACGTATCGGAGACCCTGTCCCGCATGCTCAAGCGCCGCGGGCTGAAGCATGAAGTCCTGAACGCCAAGTACCACGAGCGCGAGGCGGAGATCGTCGCGCAGGCGGGCCAGCCCGCCGCGATTACGATCGCCACCAACATGGCCGGCCGCGGCACCGACATCAAACTCGGTCCCGGTGTGAAGAAATGTCAGGTGTGCGGTATTCGCGCCCGCGGCGAGCCGGCGTTTGGCCAGGTGATGGAGCAGCCCGATCTGTCGCCGGGCGAGATCCTCAAGCTCGACTGCGACAACGATCCTCCGTGCGGCCTCGTGATCGTCGGCACCGAACGCCACGAGGCGCGCCGCATCGATCGGCAGCTGCGCGGCCGGTCGGGCCGCCAGGGCGACCCCGGGCAGAGCGTGTTCTTCCTCTCCCTCGAGGACGACCTGATGCGGCTATTCGGATCGGACCGCATCGCGCGCTGGATGGATCGCGGTGGCGCCGAAGAGGGAGAGGTCATCACGCACCCCTGGGTGACCGGCGCGATCGGCCAGGCGCAGAAGCGCGTCGAGCTGCAGAACTTCCAGGCGCGCAAGCGGCTGCTCGAGTACGACGACGTGATGAATCAGCAGCGGGAGGTGATGTACTCGCTGCGACTGTTCGCGCTCGAGGGCGGGGAAGAGCTCAAGGCCGAGGCGCTGCGGATGGTCGATGCCGCGGTCGAACGACTGGCGGACGAGCGCCTGGCCGAATACAAGGACGCGGCGGATTGGGACCGGGAGCTGATCGAGACGGAATACCTGCAGAAATACCTGCTCTCCGTCCCGGGGTTGACCGATGCCACACAGGTGGTGAACCGGGACGACCTCGTCCGGGCCGCCCAGCAGGCGGGACGCGCGGCCTTCGAGGCGAAGCTCCGCTATTTCAAGGAAATCGAGCCGAAAGTCGGAGCAGTCCGGCTCGGCGAGCAGGCCTTGGCGCACATCATGCTGAGTGTGATCGACGAGAAATGGAAAGACCACCTCTACGACCTCGACCAGCTGCGCGCCGCCATCCAGTACCGCGCCTGGGGGCAGAAAGACCCCCTCATCGAGTACAAGCAGGAAGCGTTCGAGATGTTCAAGGGCTTGATCGAAGACCTGCGCAGCACGTTCACCGAACGGTGGCTCAAGCTACAGATCCAGATCGGCCCCCCCGGCGGACCGGCGACGACGGGCCCGGCAGGCGGTCGCCCGCCGCGGCCTGGTCAGGATCCCAGCGGCGGGCTGATCGGGGCTCCCAGTCGACGACCCCCAGGGCCGATGGTCGCGAGGAAGGCCGAGGCCGACGGTCTCGTCAGCTCCAGCACGAGTGCTGGCCCGCTCCCGGCCAACCGCCCGGAGCCGGTCGGGGTGGTTTCGAACCCCTACGCGGGTGTCGGGCGGAACGATCCCTGTCCGTGCGGGAGCGGAAAGAAATTCAAGAAATGCCACGGAGCGGCGGCTTGACCTAGCTCCACGTCGCAGTCGACCGCGCCCCATCCGCGTGCTTCTGGTACGAGGTTTCCGCCGCGCCGTCCTACCTTCGTCCCATGCCTTTCCGTCTCGCCGAACGCCCCGAGCCCGACCGCCCGCGGGAACGCTTGTGGCGCTTGGGATCGCACGCGTTGACGGGACAGGAACTCCTCGCCATCCTCCTAGGCACGGGGTGTGCAGGCCGGGACGCGCTCGATGTGGCCGGCGAGCTGCTGGCCCGGGTCGAGGGATCGTTGTGTCGCTTGGCGGGCCGGCCCCCGGCCGACGTGGCCCGGGTGCCGGGCGTGGGTCGCGCC
>JBOHSO010000115.1:0-2109 GCA_050921685.1 Gemmatimonadales bacterium | reverse complement strand
GGAAGTAATGGAAGATCCCGGGCTGCGCGTCCGTCTGGCCTCGCATCGAGCGGCTCCGTGGCTCCGGTCGCGCCAAGATAGGAAACTCCGTCGCGTGGCGAAACACCCTTTTTCAGCACCCTGCTAGAGGTGCGAAATCTCCCCCAGGCCGCCGCGCTCCGGCCCTCGCAGCTCCCGTTCCAGGATCGTCTTCGCCAGATCGCGGGCGGCGTAGCCGAACGCCAGCGCCGCCGCCAGGCCCACCGAGGCGAAGGCGATGCTGAACGTCGCCAGCACGATGTTCCGGCCGATCCCCAGCTGTTCCAGCGCCACCGCCACGGTGAACAGGAGGGCGAGCACCTGCACCGACGTGGCCAGCGCACGGGCGCGCGTCAACCCCGCGTTCACCGCCGCGAGCAGCGCCGCGCGCTGCAGGAACGAGCCGACGAGGTACCCCAGGACCAGGATGACCAACGCCGCGATCACCTGAGGCAGGAACAGGAACACCCGCGAGACGAGGTCGTTCATCGGGGGGATACTCAGCGCCGAGAGCGACAGCATCAGGAACACGAACATCACGAGCCAATACGCGAGCCGGGCCACCGCCTGCGACGGCGACCCCTGGATGCCGGCGGTCCGCAAGCCGGCCGTCACGCCGCGGCGCTCGCAAAACCGGTCGAACCGGACCAGGGTGAGGGCCACCCGCAGCACCAGGCGCACGGCATATGCGGCCAGGATGCCCAGCAGGAGCACCACGAGCATCGCCAGGAAATTGTTCATGAGGAAGGCGAGGGCCTCATCGACGAACCGGCGCAGCGGTTCGAGGATCGCGTCGTTCCAAAAGGTAGTATCCATCGCCGTGCGCCTCCGTGATTGATTAGGGGGGCCGGGCGTCCCAGCGCTCCCGGAGATACGGTTTCAGGGTCTCGAACACCCCGCCGACGGTCTCGATTTCGGCCTGGACCTCCTCGCCGTCGCTCGACGCCGTTTGCAACACGAACGCCGCCGTGCGGCCGAGGTAGAGCGGGATCATCGCTTTCAACAGGTGATCGCGCGGGACGACCCGGTGATGGTGGCTCGCCGCGCAGTCATAGACTGCCCGCACCCACACGTCGGCCGGGAACCGGAAATCGGCGCTCGCCTGTCGCGCCAGGACCTCCAGTTCCCGGCGGGTAGCCGGCGCGAGCATTCGATCCCACACATTCGTGAGCGCGCTCGTGCCCTCGCGAAAGATGCCGATCATGCGCTCCACGTTCACCGTCACGGGCTCCACTCCGACGGTATACCGGAATCCGAAGGTGCGCACGTCCGCGCTGCCCTCTACGGCCATCCAGGCCCGATGATACCCCTCCATCAGCTCGAACACCGTGCCGACGACCTGGGTGAACATCGCGGAGAGGTCGGCGCCCGGGTCCTTCGCGTCGTGAATCTTGGCGCCCAGGTAGGACTGGCACACTGCGAACCCCTCGGCGATCGCCCGGGTCGTCATCCAGATGTCGATCCCGAACCGTGCCACGTCGGTCTCCCACGCGCCGGCGGCGAGCAGGTGCGTGGCGAGCCGACCCGAGCAGCCGAAGTCGCCGCCGATCGGCTGGCGCACCCGCCGCCCGTACAGCGCCCGTGTAATCGGATACACGATACTGTTGGTGATCGTCCCGTCGTACTTGTGGCGGGAGTACAGCGGCGCGACGAAATCCATGTCGCAGCGCAGCACCGGACCCACCAGCAGCTCGATCCATTCCGGTGTGATGCTGCGCAGGTCGCTGTCCACCACCGCGCACGCCTTTGCCCCGAGCACTTCGGCGACGCGAAACACCGTTCGGAAGGCGCTCCCCTTCCCCGGCGGTCCGAGATAGGACGTGGCGAGCCGATGCGGGGGCGGGCTCGGGGGTCCGATCAGCAGCGTCGGCAGATCGCCGGTGTCGGTACCCAGCACGATCTCCGGCGTGCCATCGTTGGAGCCGCCGTCGGAGTTGACGATGACACAGGAGCAGTCCGGGTAGTACTTGGAGAGGCCGGCGCTGACGGCGCGCACGACGTGCGTGATGGTGCTCGCGTTGTTGAAGCTCGGAATGCCCACGACCACGTCGGCGCCGCCGATGCGCGCAAGCTCGCGGGCCAGCTCTGGGC
>JBOHSO010000114.1:0-8195 GCA_050921685.1 Gemmatimonadales bacterium | reverse complement strand
AAGATCGGCTGGGTGAAGTGCGGGTGCCGCACCATCAGCTCGCCCTTGGGCAGGGTGGCGAGCTTGATCTTGGTGGCCGGAGAGAGCACTTGGTAGCCGGGCGTCGCCAGCTCGTCCGCGTCCATGCGCCCGAACAGTTGGGTGCCGGCGTTCCCGACGACGCGGCGGTGCACCTGGGAGCGGAATTGCTCCGCGCCGAACAGCACCAGGCCCAGGTAGCGGCCGCGCTCCGAGATATCGAGCAGCATCTTCTTGACATAGGTCTCCGGGCCGTCGGCCGGGGCGTACTTGTTGAGCTCGTCCACGAACACCACCACCGTGTCCACTCCGAGGTCGCGGCGCTCGAGGTGCTCCCGCAGCGTCGACACGATGCGGGCGAACACCAGGTCCTGCCCCAACGGATCGACATTGGCGACGTCGATCACATACACCGCACGGTCCTCGAACGTCCCCCAGGGCAGATCGCTCGCCGGGCCATCGTCGGTCACGAGTCCCTTGCAGCGCGTCGAGACATTGCCCAAGCGGTTGCGCACCTTGCGAATCGTGGCGATGTGGTGCGTGCGCCAGCTATCGCCCCGCCCGGCGAGCTCCAGCCCGTCGAAGATGCTGCGGAACAGTCGCTCCAGGTCGGCGAAGCTCTCGACTCGATGGTCGCCGCCGTACCCGTCCTCGAAATCCCGCCGCACCACGCGGTCGGAAAGGAAATCGATGAATGCGTCGGCCTTGGCGTCGATGTCGTCACGATTGAGCAACACTTCGGCGTAGTCGAGCACCTCGGTCAGGCCCCACACCAGCGGCTCCACCGCGCCCACCAGATCGGGGTGGGTGCGCAGCGTGTTGAGATTCACCCCGTCGGCCTTGAAGGGCGCGTAGTAGTGGACCGCGTCGAACGGCCGCGGCTCGACGCCGAGCCGCGCGTACCGGCGCCGGTCCTCGTCTTGGGGCGCACCCGGCTGGTCCAGAAACAGGAGATCGGGTCCCTTCACGTTGAAACACACCGCCGCCACCCGGCCACGGTGGGTGGGGAAGTGCTGGAAGATCGCGCCGAGCAGGAACTCGACCGCGCTCGTCTTGGTGGCCAGGCCGGAGACCCCCGAAATATTGAGGTGCGCGGCCTCGGGACCGACGAGAAAGTCGGCATCGAGGTACACCGGCGACTCGAGCCCACCCGAGGTATACAGGCCGACCGGAATCGCGGTCGGCTTCGCTCCCTGGAGGTAGCTGTCCATGCGCAGGGCCGCGGCCACGTCGGCGTCGGCCGCCATGCGCACATCGCCCAGCGGCACCGGCTGCAGCGGCTCCTCGGGGATCTGGCGCAGCACCGCCGCCGTCCACAACCGGATCTCCTGACGCGCCGTCGGCGCCGACGCGGCGCGCGCCGGATCGCCCTCCGCCCCAATGACGTCGTGCAGCGGGGTCGCAAGATCGGAGTAGGCGAACCCATCCGTGACGACGCCGTACACCACCCGTCCCCCTTCTCCCCTCCCGCCTCCCCCTTCCTCCACGCGGACAATGGCGCCGATGCCGATGCTCGTCTCCACCGCGGTCCAAAAATGGAACTGATGCGGCGTGGCGGGCTTCTGCTCCGTCGCGACGACGCGGCCGGTCGGGGTCTGGTCAGGTCTCTGGATCACGTTCCGGTGCGCGGGAGACGGGACGCGGATGATACCGCCAGCTCGCGTGGCGCACGGCTCCGCAGATAGGTCTCCACCTCATGTATAGGATACAGCAACCGGTCGAAGCGCGCGTCCGGCGTGGCGAGCGGGGCCCGCTCGCCCAACAGCCAGCCGCTGATCTCCGACGCCAGCATGATGCTCCCCGCGTGCGCGCGCGCCTCGATCCGCAGCAAACCGTATTGGAGGTCGTTTCCCTCCCACGGCCAGAGGCGCACGTACCACGAATCCACCGCCGTGCGCCCGTGGCCGCCCAGCACACGAAACACGCTGGTCCGGTGTGCGGCGGGAAGCGTGAGAGCCCGCTCGAGGTGGCGGCCTTCGAGGAACTGCGCCCCGTGGCTCTTGATTACTCCGAGGGCCCTCGGGTGGCGCGCCAGCGCCGCCGAGACGGACAACTGGCCGTCCAGCACGAGCCACTCGCCGTCCGTCAGGCCCTCCAGGATCCGCTCGCCGACCCCTTTCTCCACCGCGTGTCGGGCGCGGTGCACCTCGCGACGCAGCGCCTCGACCACCTGCCCCGGTTGGGTCGCGGCGCCCTCCTCGAGCAGGACGACTCTCATCCCCTCGCTCGCGATCGCCGCCTGCGGCTCGGCACCGAGCGCCGCCCGTGACGCGATTACGAGCGCGCGCTGCTCCGAGGCGACGGTGACGAGCCGGCGATCCGGTCCGCGTCGCCGAGCGGCGGCGGCCACGTACGCGACCGCGATCGGTTGGACCCCGGCGTAGCCGACGATCCTCCACTGCTGGATGCCGTCCAGGAACGTCACGGCGCCAGGCGGCTCGGCCACGGTGACCTCGTGCACGCGCAACTCGGCGTCCTCGACCAGCTCCACGCCGGCCCCGGGAATCTCATCCGGCTCGCTCACGCGGCCCAGGCTCGCGTCCGGGACAAACGAGGCCGGCGTGACACCCGCGGCGTATAGCGCCGAGAGCCAATCCCGCCTGCCGCTCATGCCGCGACTTTCACCCCGACGACCAGCCCATCCCGGATGGGAACCACCGCGCACGCCACACGCCGGTCGGTCGCAGCCAGCCGGTTGAACGCCCGCACGCCCTCGGCCTGGGCGGTGTGGTCAGCGTCGTCCACCACCGCACCATGAAAAAACGCGTTGTCGCTCAACAAGAGTCCGCCAATTCGCAGCAATCGCACACTGTGGGCGAAATACTCCGCCATCGGTTCCTTGTCCGCGTCGACGAATACGGCGTCGAATCCCGGTGTGAGGGTCGGCAGCACCGCCTTCGCGTCCCCTTCGAGGAGCCGGACTTGCGCCGCCAGGCCGGCATCGGCGTACGCACGCCGTGCCAGCGCGGCGTGTCGCGGATCCCGTTCGATCGTGGTCAGCACGCCGTCCGCCGGCAGCGCCCGGGCCAGCCAGATGCCGCTGTAGCCCGCGAGCGCCCCGATCTCGAGCACCGTGCGGGCGCCCACCGCGCGCAGCAGCACGTGCAGCAGCTTGCCCTCATCGGGGGAGATGTGAATCGGCGGCAGGTCGGCCTCGGCATGACGGGCGCGCACGTGCGCGAGGACCGGATCTTCGACCGCGAACAGCTCCTCGATGTAGCGCTGGAGCCGTTCTTCAACCACTACGCGGTCGCCTCGACATTCGGGAACGGTGGAACCTCGAGCAGCCACAACCCGGCGAGGCGCAGCTGCTTGTCCAGCTCGACCAGCAGGTGATCGGCCACGCGCACCACCGTGGCCGGGCGCGCGCGGCCGACGCGGATATGGAACACCGACTCGCTCGCGTTTTTCTCCACGGTCAGCGCCGTGTCTACCTCGACCGCCGCCACCGCCGGCTGCGAGCGTCTGCTGGGGAACAAGACCCGGGCCTCCTGCGCCGCCATCGGAGCGGCGAGCGCATCCACCGTGCGGATATCCTCCGGCCAGGTGACGACGTCGAGTCCCCGCAGCAACCCGCCCGCCACGTCGATCAGGACGAAGGATCCGTCGCTCCCTTCGAGGTCGACCGTGCCGTTCAGCCCCTGCGCTTTGGGGACGCCTTTACAGACGGCCGAGAGGATGTCGGTCTCCGGGTCCCAGCGGTAGCTCACCTTGGGGAGTTTGCCGTTGAGCGGCTCGACCTTGGCTTCGTAATACATGCGCCAGCGCCTTCCTGCATTCGCCGGGGGCGGGTAATATAGCGCGGTCCCGACCGGGAGCCAGCAGATGGAGCGGCGTGAATTCGTAACGGCCATGGGAGGTGCGCTGCTCTTGGGACGGACTGCGGCGGACTCCCGTCCGCCGGTGGCGCGGTTGGGCGCGCCGATCCTCGGCCAGTCGAGCCAACTGGGGCCGGAGGTGTTCGCGCGACGACTCGATCGGCTGCGCGCCGAGATGACGACCCGCAAGCTCGATCTGTTCCTCGCTACACCGAGCACCAACTTCGAGTACTTCACGGGCATCAACCCGGGACGGAGCGAGCGCCTGATTCTGCTCCTCGTCACCACGCAGGGCGACCCGGCGATCGTGTGCCCGGCGTTCGAAGTGGAGCGGGTCCAACGACGCAGCGCCGTGCGCGACGTGCGTGGGTGGGAGGAGCAGGCCGACCCATGGAAGCTCGTGAAGCACGCACTCGGCGCCGCCAAGCCGCCGCGCCGGCATGGGCAAGGCGCGATCGAGTCGAGCCTCGACTACGGGTCGTTCCTGCGACTCACCGACGTGGCGGGGGAGTGGAGGTGGCAGAACGCCGCCCCCGTCACCGAGCGCCTGCGGATCATCAAGTACCCCGAGGAAACCGCGCTCATCCGTCGTGCGATCGAAATCACCGAGGCCTCGATTGCCGCCACGTTCGCGGCGCTCGCACCCGGCCAGAGCGAGCGGGAGGTCGCGGGCAGGTTGTCGGATGAGATGCGCCAGCGCGGGTCGTCGGGCGGAGGCCTGGTGCAATTCGGGGCATCCAGCGCCCTGCCACACGGCGGTCCCGGCGGCGGCCAGCTGCAGAAGGAAACGGTCGTGCTGATCGACGCCGGGAGCGAGGTGGAAGGCTACACGTCGGACGTCACCCGCACCATCTGGTACGGGGACACGCCGTCGGACGAGTTCAAGCGCGTGTACAACCTGGTGCACGACGCGCAGACCGCCGCCATGGAGCTCGGCAAGCCGTTCGCAGTGCGGTGCCAAGAGCTGGATCGCGCGGCGCGCCTGGTGATCGCCAACGGGGGATTCGGGGAGTACTTCACGCACCGTCTCGGCCACGGGATGGGCATGGACGGCCACGAGCCGCCGTACCTGGTGGAGGGGAACGACACACGGCTGGAGCCCGGGATGGTGTTCACGATCGAGCCGGGGATCTACCAGCCGGGAAAGTTCGGGGTCCGGATCGAGGACGATACGCTGGTAACCGAAAACGGCCTCGAGGTGCTGAGCCGGCGACCGGAGAAGGTCTAGGACTCACCCGATTCTCTTTGCGAACCCGACCATCCGCTCCAACGCCTGCGTGATGTCGGGCGTCGCGGCGGCATACGAGAGGCGCACCCACCGATCGTCCCCGAAGGCCGCCCCGGGCACCAGCGCCACGCCCGTCTCCGTAATGAGCCGCGTGCAGAAGTCGGTGCCGGAAATCCCGCCGAACCCGTCGACCCGGAAGAAGAAATAGAACGCGCCGTGCGGCTCGACGAACTCCACGCCGGGCAGCTGGCGGCGAAACGTGTCCACCAGCAGGTCGCGGCGCTTGCGGAATTCGGCCACCATGCGCTGCACGTCCTGCTCGACCCGCTCATCCGCGAGCGCGGCCGCCGCGGCGTACTGCGCCATGTGGTTCGCGCCCGAGGTGGTGTGAGACTGCAGCGCCGCCATCGCCTTTGCCACCGGGCCGGGCGCGAGCGCGATCCCGACTCGCCACCCGGTCATCGCGTACGCCTTGCTGACGCCCGAGATCACCACGAGGCGCTCCAGCAGATCGTCGGACAGGTCGAGGAACGACGGGGCTGGACCACTCCCGTAGTGGATGCGCCGATAGATCTCGTCGGTCACGATCCACACGTTGCGGCTGGTCGCCCACTGCGCGATGGCGCGCAGCTCGGCGAGGGTGTAGACCGATCCGGTGGGGTTGCAGGGCGAGCAGAGGATCAGGCCCTTGGGCGCAGGGAGGATCCGCTCCAGCTCGCGCACGCTGACCTTGAGCCCCCACTCGGGATGCCCGGTGATCAGCACCGGGCGGGCGCGCGTCAGGTGCACGATCTGCGGATAGGACACCCACGCCGGTGCCGGAATCGCGACCACGTCCCCTGGGCCGAACAGGGAGAAGCAGGTGTTGAACAACGACTGCTTGGAGCCGTTGGACACGACGATGTGGTCGGCGTTGATCGGCCGGCCCCCCGACAACAGCGCGAGGTGCTTGGCGGCCGCCGCCCGCAGCTCGAGGATGCCCTCGTTCGCCGGGTACCGCGTCTTCCCGTCCTTGATCGCGCGCATGCCCGCCTCGGCGGGGATGGGCGGCGTCGGGAAGTCGGGCTCGCCCGCGCCCAGATCGATGACGTCCTCGCCCGCCGACTTGCGTCGCTTGGCTTCCTGCGAAATGGCGATGGTGGCCGACGTCTCGAGGTGCTGGAGATTGGGCGACAGCACGTCGCTCATGGGCGGAGCGCTCCGAAGCGCTTGAGAATGGCGATCGTGGAATCGAGCGGCAGGGCGCTCACGGTGCCACGATATCCTCGCACGGTGACGGCGCGCAACAGCGAATTGTAGATCGCCTCTTCGGTCGCTTCGATCACGCCCGCGAACACCGGAGACATCGCGTCGTTGGTGACGACTTCAACGGTGTCGGACAAACGGATGGCCGGATGGGCGGATGGGACAATCCGGCTATCCGCCGATCCGACCATCCGGCGCGTCGAGAACGCGATCACGTAGTCGCCGCTGCCGCTCGTCATGCTGCTGCCGGTGCGAGCGAGGCCCGCCAGCGCCCGCCGCCCGAGGCGCTCGAGCTGCCGATGATCGAGCGGCGCGTCCGTCGCCACCACGATGATGATGGAGCCGTCGGCTCCTGCCCCGTTCCACCGCCCCGTTCCTTCGTCCCGCTGGTAATAGCGGCCCAGCTCCTGCCCGACCGGCGCGCCGTTCATCGTCAACACGCCGCCGTAGTTGGTCTGAACGAGGACGCCGACCATCCAGCCGCCCAGGTGCGCCGGCAGGCGGCGGCTCGCCGTCCCGATGCCTCCCTTCCATCCGAACGCGACCGTCCCGCGACCGGCCCCGACCGCGCCCTCGACAACGGCACCACGACTCGCCGATCGCACCGCCGCCAGCACGTCGGCTTCGGTCACGGGTCGGGCCCGGATGTCGTTCAGAAAACCGTCATTCGTTTCGGCCACCACGGGGTTCGCCGAACGGACATCCTCGTTGCCGGGGAGGGCCAGCAGGTAGGTGAGCACGGCGTCGGCCGCACGGGGCACGCACAACGTGCAGGTCAGCACGATCGGGGACTCGAGCTCGCCCAGCTCGTTCACCTGGGTGGAGCCGGCGAGCTTCCCGAAGCCGTTTCCCACCACGATTGCCGCGGGCACCTTCTCGCGAAACGGGTTCCCCGCGTGCGGCAGCACCGCGGTCACGCCGGTGTTCACCGAATCGCCGCGGGTGATCGTGACCTGCCCGACCCGCACGCCCGTGACGTCGGTAATCGCGTTGAGTGGGCCGGGCGACAGAACGCCGACGATGATCCCGAGGTCCCGGGCGCGCGGACGCTGTTGACCGGTCGCCGGCGCCGTGAGGAATGAGAGGAGCAACAACGTGTGGAGTGTGGAATGCATTGTGCACGCTTGGCGCCGCATGGATCGCACCTGCACCGTTGCCCTTTGGATGATCCGAAGCTAGCATCCCGGCGAGCGCATCGCCCTTTGACAACCGAGGATCGAGTGACGGGTGCGAGTGAGGCGCAGGCCGCGCTGCAGCGGGACCGGGCCGTGCTCCTGGTGACGCCGCCGGCGGTGGAGCAGGCCGGAGTCGTGTGGGAAATACTGACCGTGGATACCGCCGGGCGCGGTCCCGGGTTCATTCGACCGGCGCCGGACGTCATGCTGGTGTGCGCCGACACGGCAGCGGCCGAGGACTGGGCCGACAGCGCCCCGACCAGCCTTCGCGTGCACCCGGTCACCGGCCTCGGTCGGAGCGCCCGCCTGCTCAAAGAAGGCGCCGTCGACGTCCTCGTCGGCGCACCCGAAGACCTGCACGCCCTCGCCGCCCGCTCCGCGCTGAAGCTCGACGCCGTCACCACCGTCGTGCTCGCCTGGCCCGAGTGGCTGCTCGCGAGCGATCGCCTCGACATCCTCGAGCAGCTGCTCGCCGAGCTGCGTGAAGCGCACCGTATCGTGCTCGCCTGGAATCCAAGCCTGCTCGAGGAGCTGCTCGAGCGCTACGCGCGCCGTCCTCACGTTGTGGGTGATCTCCCGTTGGGTGCGGACGCCCGCCCGCTGCCGCCGGTCGCCGCGGCGCGCTACGCCGTGGTACCGCGCTCGCGCCGCCGCTCGGTGGTGCGCGAGGTGCTCGATGCGCTGGACCGGCCCCGCGTGACGGAGTGGCGG
>JBOHSO010000113.1:0-1976 GCA_050921685.1 Gemmatimonadales bacterium | reverse complement strand
CTTGAGGAACGTGGAGAGGTAGTCGCGCGGGCACAGCAGCACCCACACCGGGAGGACCGAGGCGACGAAGCCATAAGCCATCATCATCCAGGTGAGCGTCGTCCCGCTGTGGCGGAACCACCCGGCGATCGCGGGCTGGTCCGCCACCCAGCCGCCCGCGACGAGGGCGCCGAGCAGCAGCACCGCACCCACCGCCGACGCCTCCCCCACGGCGCCGGGGCGCCAGACCTTCATCCACCATCCCATCAGCAGGGCGATCGGAACCGTGCAGGCGATGGTGAACAGGCCCCAGGGTGAGTCGCGCAGCGCGTTGACCACGATCAGCGCGAGCACCGCCAGCAGGATGACCATGATGAACAGGACCGCCAGCATCCCCGTAACGCCCGCGACGTTGTTCACTTCCTCCTTGGCCATCTGGCCGAGCGACTTGCCGTCGCGGCGCATCGACGCGAACAGGATGACGAAATCCTGTACCGCGCCGCCCAGTACCACCCCGATCACGAGCCAGAGCGTGCCCGGCAGGAACCCGAATTGCGCCGCGAGCACGGGACCCACGAGCGGCCCGGCGCCGGCGATGGCGGCGAAGTGGTGCCCGTACAGCACCCACCGGCTGGTCGGGACGAAGTCGCGGTTGTTCGAGAGGCGCTCGGCGGGGGTAGCGCGCCGGTCGTCGAGGCCGAACACCCGGACGGCCAGGAACTTTGCGTAGAAGCGGTAGGCGACCACATAGGTGCACACGGCGGCCGTCAGCAGCCAGGCGGCGCTGATCGCCTCGCCGCGAGCGAGCGCCAGCACTCCAAAGGCGGTCGCTCCCAAGACGGACACGGTGCACCACACCAGGATGCGAACGAGGCGAGGCATAGCCTCAAGTTACGCAGCGACTTGCAGGGGCTCAAATTGGCCCGTAGGTTCGACCAACTTGGCACAGTACTCCTGGTCCATGGCGGCGCCGCAGGGACCGTCCCCGTCGGGGGCGGCCGTGACTCAGGAGCGGCCCGATGCTCGGCTGGTGGCCGAGAGCCTCTCGGGCCGGGTCGCCGTCGTGTCCGGCGGTGCCACGGGGCTGGGGCGCGCCATCTGTCTCGAACTCGCCCGCCACGGCACCGCCATCGCCTTCAACTTCGTCAACCTCCCCGGGCGCGACGTTTCTGCCCAGGCGCTGCTCACGGAAACGGCGATCCGGGCGCACGGCGTGGCCGTGTACTCGCAGCCCTGCGACGTGCGCCGGTGGGAAGACGTGGAGCATTTCGTGGCCGAGGCGCGCGAGCGGCTCGGCGGCGTGCACGTGCTGGTCAACAACGCCGGCGTGACGCACGACGGCGCGCTGTGGCGGCTGACGCCGGAGGCGTGGCAGGAGGTGCTCGACACCAACGTCACCGGCGCCTTCAACTGTCTCCACGCCGTGGCGCCGCACCTCCGTGCCCAGCGCTACGGGAAGGTCGTCAATATCGCGAGCCACCAGGCCTTCCGACCGGGATTCGGCATCGCGAACTACGCCGCGAGCAAGGCGGCGTTGATCGGTCTCACCAAGGCTGCGGCCGTGGACTTGGGCTCCTCCAACATCAACGTCAATGCGGTCGCCCCCGGGTTCGTGAAGACGGAGCTGCTCACCAAGCTGCCGCGCGAGATCCTGGAGCGCGCCGAGCACGAGTCGGTGCTGGGACGCGTCGCCGAGCCGGAAGACGTGGCACGCGTGGTGGCATTTTTGTGCAGCGAGGCGGCGCGACACATCACGGGTCAGACGATCGTGGTGGACGGCGGGCTCACGCTCGCTTCTTGAAAACGCCCCGGCACCTGTCGATATTCCTGCGCGTGACTAATTCATTGCGAGACAAGAGCTTGGTGCCTGGCGCGTGGCATGTGGCGGCGGCAATCCTCGTCGCCGGTTGCGGAGGGAAGGCGGGCTCGCAGCAGCAGCCGGGACCCGCGCCCACCGCGCCGCTCCCCACCGCCGGGATCGCGAGCGCGCGCGTGCC
>JBOHSO010000112.1:0-1505 GCA_050921685.1 Gemmatimonadales bacterium | reverse complement strand
GCGGGCGCGGCCAGGCCGGCCGAGCCGATCGGGGGCGCGGACAGCACGGGGGCCCGGAACGTGACGACCAGCTCGTCCGGCGTGTAGCGAGGCTCCCGCGGTGCCAGCCACGTTCCGGCGGAGCTGGTGGGACCCGGGAGCGGGGGCGCGAGGAAACCGCTTGTCCGCGTGATCGTCCCGCTGATCGTCCCGTTGGGCGTGGCCGTCGCGCTGAACACCGCCGCAGAATCGGCCAGTCCGGCGACGGTGGCCTGCACCGTCTGCGGGTCGGGATGGGGGCCGAGCGTGCGGGTGGTGCTGGCGACTCCTACCGAATCGGTCGTACCCTGCGTGGAGCTGACCGAGCCCCCGCCGGCCATCACCGCCCAGTTCACCGTCGCCGCCGTCACGCTGTTGTCCCAACCGTCCGTGACCCGAACGGAGTAGGGGACCGGCAGGGTGGTGCCGGCCGGCGCGGTTTGCTGGTCTCCGCCGGCGACGAGGATTCGCGCGGCGGCCCCGGTGGCGATGCTGAACGTCACACTGGTGTCGGGCACCAGCGCGCCGGCGGTGGCCCGGAGCGCGTACCCGCTGCCCTGTTTGGCGACGTAGAGATCGGAAAAGGTGGCCACCCCGGCCACGGCGGCCACGGTTGCGGTCCCCGAAAGAATCCCCCCGGCAGGATTTGCTGCGAACGAGACGGTAACGGTCCCGGTGAACCCGACCGGGTTCCCTCCCTGGTCCACCGCCGTGACCACGACGGCGGGGGTGATGCGCGCACCCGCCGTCGCGTCGCTCGGCTGAACGCTGAACACGAGACTGGTGGATTGATCGACGTGGATGACTTCGAAGGCCGCGCTCGTGTCGCCCGCGAGACCCGGAGCGATCGCCGATAGCGCGAATCCGGTGCCGCTCTTGTCGATGCGGAGACTTGAGAACGTGGCCTCGCCCGCGACCGCCGCGACAGTGGTATCGCCCGACAGGATGGCGCCGCTCGGATTCGACGCGAGCACCGTCCTCACGTCTCCGGTGAAGCCCGTCGCCCGATTGCCCCAGTCGTCCCTGGCGATCACCTGGACCGGCGGCGAGATCGCGCTGCCGGCGAAGGCGCTGCTCGGGTGAACCACGAAGACCAGTTGTGATGCCGATCCCGCCGCCACATCGAACGGCGCGCTCACGCCCGTCGCGGCCCCGGGGGCGACCGCCGTGAGCGTGTACCCTGCCGCGCTCTTGTCGACACTCAGATCCGAGAAGGTCGCCACGCCGCCCACGGCCCCTCGGACGAGCGTACCGGACAGCGTTCCGCCGCCCGCGTTGGCGGCGATGGCCACCGTCACGTCTTCCGTAAACGTGTTGATCGTGTTGCCGAGGCTGTCCCGGGCGGTCACCTGAACGGCGGGTGCGATCGCGGCGCCGGCCGTCGGGCTGCTCGGCTGCACCGTGAACAGGAGACGAGGGCCGCTGGCGGGCGTCACCTCGAAGGGGGTGCTCGTGGCCATCGCCAGCCCGCTCGAGCTGGCCTGGAG
>JBOHSO010000111.1:0-7078 GCA_050921685.1 Gemmatimonadales bacterium | reverse complement strand
GCGTCCGGGTGGCGGGGGGGCGGTGAGCGCCGAGCGACGCAAGCGACTCCTCAAGATCTTCGAGGTCATCAGCACGCGCGCGATCCATACACAGGAGGAGCTGGCCGAGGCGCTCCGCGCCGAGGGGTGGGAGGTCACCCAGTCGTCGGTGAGCCGCGACATCGCGATGCTGCGCCTGGTGAAAGTGGGGGGCGCCTACCGGCGGCCGCCGTCCGGCGCCGCGCACTCACCCGATCCGGACCGGCGGCGCGTGGCCGAGGACGTGATCGGCCTCGAGCCAGCGGGCGACGCGCTCATCGTGCTGCACACCCCGCCGGGCGAAGCGAGCGCGGTGGGGTTGGCGCTCGACCGGCTCGCCTGGGGCGACGTCGTGGGCACCATTGCCGGCGACGATACGATCTTCGTGGCCGCGCGGGATACCCTTGCCCGGCGGCGCCTGATGCGGGAGCTGAAACGGCTGATCGCCGCGCCCGCCAGCTAGTCTTGCCGCGGCCGGCCGGCGCACCATCTTAATCGGGCGCGCCCTCGGACGCATGTACGAAGCCTTCCGGCGCATGGACGACCGCAGCACGAAGCAGGTCGGCGTGTTCCGTTCCCTGCAGGAGGCTCTGGAGTTCCTCGGCGGCTAACCGGTCGTGTGCGCCGCGGTGATGCGCCGGCCCAGCTCCCGCGACACGACTCCCAGCTCGCCACCTTCCGAGTGCGTCAAGCTCAACCGGCCGGCCTCGGCGTCGGTCATGATGCCGCACAGGATCTCGGCCGCCCGGCGCAGCCGAAACCGCTCGCCGAAGCCGCGATCCCCCGGGGTGGTCGCCGCCATGAGCACCCCCCACAGGCGCAACCGCACGTCGTCCACCGCGCTTTTCAGGTCCTCCAATCCTTCGGGCGACTCGGTGCCGACGGCGTCCAGCTGGTCCGTCAGCTCCTTCACGGCGATGTGCATGCGGTTGAGCGCGGCGGTGCGGTGCGATGGCGCCATCGACCGGCCTCGAGGAATGTTCGTCCACAACGCTAGGACGGCCCCAGGCGCAAGGCAAGCCGCGCGGCGACGGGCGCGCCCGTCAGCCAGGCGCACCCGCTCAGCGCACGGGCGCCGGCCGGAGCAGCGTGGCCACGGAGTCGGCGCTGCCGTCGTTCGGGGCTGGTGTCAGTCCGAGGATGCGCGCCATCAACTCGTAGAGGTGCACATTGCGGAGCGCCGGCGCGACGGAGGCGCTGTTGAACGCCGGACCCTGCGCCAGGAAGATCGCGCGCATAACGGCCAGCGTGTCGTCGTACCCGTGCGAGCCGCCGCGATAGCGCTCGGGGTGCTCCGTCACATCCCGGCGTCGCGCCGCGACCGACCAGCCCGGGTCCGCGAGCGCCAGGATGGGCGCGATGCGGCGGTGATCCCGATAGCGGAATCGCGCTGGAATCTCGGCTTTACGCCACACCGCCAGGTGCGGGTGTTTGCCGCGCAGCGCGCGGACGACACGGTCTTCCATGCCCGGTTTGGGCCACAGCCCGAGGATCGGACTGCCACCGATGATCCGGGCAAGCCAGTCGAGCGTGAGGTAGTCGTCGAGGGCCACCACCCGATCCGGGCTGGTCGCGGACATCCCGTGATCCGAGACGATGATCACGCTGACGTGGCCCTCCAGGCCACGCTGGTTGATCCCGTCCATCAGCATGCCCACGGCACTGTCCACCCGGAGAATGGCGGCGGCGACCTCAGGGCTGTCCGGTCCCCAATCGTGACCCTTGCTGTCGACGTCGCTCAGGTACAGCGTCACGAAGGTGGGTCGCTGGTCGGCGGGGAGGATCAGCCAATCGAGCACCTGCCGCACGCGGGTGGCGTTCGGCACGGCGGAGCTGTAATGCTCCCAGTAGCGTGGCCGCACTCCTCCGATGGGCGCTTCGCTGCCCGGCCAGAAGTACGCTGCGGCAATCTGGCCCTGCGTTTGGGCCGTCGCCCAGAGCGGCTCCCCGCTCCACCAGCGCGCGTCGGCCACGGCGGCGGTGTCGGTGATCCGGAAAACGGTATCGAACACCGGATCGTAGATCGTGTTCTCCACGATGCCGTGGTGCTCCGGGTAGAGACCGGTCACGACGGTGTAGTGGTTGGGAAAGGTCTTCGTCGGGAACACCGGGATGAGCGGAGCCCGGACGCCGTTGGCCATGAGGCGATGCAGGCTGGGCGACGGATAGCGATCGAGATAGTCGTACCGGAACCCGTCCAGCGAAACGAGCACGACGGTGGCGCGGACGTCGCGCGGAGACGGGGTCTGGCCGCACGCGCCCGTGTGGACGAACGCGAGCATCGCCGCGCCGGCCGCCAGCCAACGCAGAATGGACGTGGACTCGGCCGCCACCTCCTGGTGGCTGGTGCTCACCCTGCCACGGCTTCGATCTCCTCCGCGGCCTTGCGCAGGATTTCCGTGATCTGGTGACGCGCCTCGTCGCTGCGTGACCGCCAGTGGGTGCGATACACCTTGCGCACCAGCCGTCCCACGGCGTGGTTCAGCTCGCCCATCCCGCCGCCCAGCGCCTGATCCACCGCGTCCCGGACGCGATCAAAGATGTCCTCCACCACGTCCTTGTGCTCATCCAGGAATCGGCGCCCTTCGTCGGTGATCTCGTACACCTTCTTTCCGTCCACTTCCCGCGACCGCACGAGCCCCTCGTCCTCCAGCCATTGCAACGTGGGATAGACGGTTCCCGGGGAGGGCGAGTAGCAGCCCTGCAGCCGCTCCTCGAGCTCCTTCATAACCTCGTAGCCGTGGCGGGGCTTGTCCCGCAGCAGCTTGAGGATCACGTACTTCATGTCGCCCGACTCGAACCACTGGCGCCGCGGGCCGCGCGGGCCGCTGCGCGGGCCGCGGAACGCGAACCCCCGGGGTCCGAAGGCGAAGGCGAAGCCATTCCATCCACGAGCTCTCATCTCACCGCTCCAGTTACGATGCATCGTCACGTTACTACTTGACGATATATCTTGTCAATCCCGGGCTGGACCGAACCGTCGTGCCGCATCGGAGTTGGACGCGTAGATTCCCCGCCCGGGTTTTCCCGACTTCTTTGGAACCTACTCGACCATGGCGACACGACTGCTATCCCTGGCGCTGCTGTTCGGTCTCGCGTCGCCGCTCCCCGCGCAAGCGTTCGACTTCTACACGCGCGGGCCGTACCGCCCCGCCGTGCCTCGCCCCGAGCAGATCACGGGCTACGCAGCGGGCGAGCAGCACACGATGTACGCCGTGCTGCAGCGCTACCTCGATACGCTGCTCGCCACGGCGCCCGACCGCGTGCGGGCCGAGACGTGGGGCAGCACCGTCGAGCACCGGCCGTACCGCGCCCTCGTCATATCCGACCCGGCGAACCTGGCGCGCGTCGACGAGATCCGCGCCGCGATCGCGGAGCTCGTGGACCCGCGCAAGACGAGCGCCGCGCGCGCCGCCCTCGTCGCGGAGCGACAGCCGATCATCGTGCTGTTCCAGTATTCCGTGCACGGTGACGAGCCCGCCGGCTTCGAAGCGGCGATGCAGGTCGCCTACCAGATGCTCGCCGGGGAGGACTCGGTCACCAAGCACATCCTGAAAAACGTCGTGCTGGTGCTCAACCCATCCGCCAACCCGGACGGGCACGAGCGCTTCGCCGCCTGGTACAACTCGGTGGCGATCGGGGCGGATCACCCCTGGGCCTTCGAGCAGATCCAGCCGTGGAGCATCACCGGTCGCTACAACCACTATCGCTTCGACATGAACCGGGACCTCGTGGCCCAGAGCCAGCCCGAGGCGCGCATCATGATGGACGGCATCCTGCGCTGGCATCCGCAGGTGTTCGTGGACCATCACTCGACGACGCAAACCTATTTCTTCCCACCCGTCGCCCCGGCGGTCAACCAGAACCTCCCCGCGCAGACGACGCGCTGGTTCGAGACGTTCGGGCGCGGCAACGCGGCCGCGTTCGACCGCCACGGCTGGCAGTACTTCGTGCGCGGCGTGTTCGACTTCTTCTACGTCGGCTACTGGGACGAGTGGGCCACGTTTCACGGCGCCACGGGGATGACCTACGAGACCGACGGCGGTCCGGAGTTCAACCAGCGGCGCGACGACGGCACGATCTCGACGTTCCGCGACGGCATCGCGCACCACTTCGTCGCCTCGCTTGCCACGCTCGAGACCGCGGCGCAGCACCGGCAGGCGCGGCTGCTGGACTACTACGCCTTCCGCAAGTCGGCGCTGGACGAGGCCGCGGCCGACCGCATGAAGCGCATCGTGCTGGTCCCGGGGACCAATGCGCGTGAAGCGACGCACCTCGTGGGGCTGCTGCTGCGCAACGGGATCGAGGTTTCCCGCCTCACCGGACCGGGCACCGCGACCCAGGCGCATTCCTACCTCGGCGGCGCCGCCGGCCGGCGCAGCTTTCCGGCCGGGAGCTACGTGGTCGATCTCGTCCAGCCGCAGCGGCGACTCGCCAGGGCGCTGCTCGAGCCCAATGCGGTCCTCGACCGACCGTTCGTCGACGAGCAGATCGCCCGCTTCAATCGCAACCGCCGGCGCGGCGAGGATGCCGAAAAAGAGGACTATGGGTTCTACGACGTGACCGCCTGGTCGCTCCCCTTGGCCTTCAACCTCGAGGCGTACTGGACCGAGGATGCGGGACCGCTGCCGACCCGGGCCGTCACCGACACCGTGCTGCCGCCGCCCACCGCGCCCGGACCGGCGCGCTCGGCCTACGTCTTCGTCAACGACGACCCGGGCGCCGCGCGCCTCACCCTGGCGCTGCAGCGCGAAGGGTTCAACGTCGCCATCGCCACCCAGGCGCTGCGCGCCGACGGTCGCGACTTCCCGCGTGGCACGTTCGTGGTGCGATCCCAGCGCAATCCGGCGTCGCTGCCCGACCGCGTCACCGCGCTCGCCCGCTCACTCGGCGTGACCGTGACGGCCGTCCAGAGCGCGTTTGCCGACACCGGTAGCGTGGGGACCGGGTCGGACGCCGTCGTGAGCCTCCACGCGCCGAACATCCTGGTCGGCGTCGGCGACGGGATCGCGGAAACGAGCTACGGCTGGCTGTGGCATTTCCTCGTGCGGGACCTCGGGGCCCCGTTCACCCCGGTCCCGTTGCGCTGGATCGGGAGCCTCGAGGACTTGAGCCGGTTCAACGTCCTGCTCATCCCGGACGGCTCAGGCGGGCGGATGCGGCGCGAGCTGGGCGACGGCGGGATTGCGAAGCTGAAGGCCTGGGTGCAGAGCGGCGGCGTGTTGATCGGCATCGGCGGCGCCGGCGACCTGGTCTCGGACAAGACCGTCGGGTTGTCGACCATCACAGCCGTCGGCGCCGACAGCGGCAAGGCGGACAGCACCATCCAGGCGGACGCCCCGCCGCTGCTCTCCCCCACCGCTCCCGCCCGCGACAAGCCCGAGTGGCTGCCGGGGGCGATCTTCCGGGCCACCCTCGACCGGTCGCACTGGCTCACGGTCGGGTACGAGCAGCACGCCCTGCCGGTATTCCTGGACGGGGCCACCTTCTGGAAGCCGTCCCGCGGCGGCGCCAGCCCGATCGCGTTCACCTCGGACTCCCTGGTGCTCTCGGGCTTCACCTGGCCCGGCAACACCGAGCGCCTGCTCAAAGGCACCGCATGGGCGGTGGTCGAGAATCAGGGAGAAGGGCGCGTGGTGTTGTTCCTGGGCGACCCGCTATTCCGGGCGTCCTGGCGTGGGACGGCGCGCCTGGTGTCGAACGCCATTCTGGTGGGGCCCAACCGCCGCTAACTGCCCGCCCCCTCCATCAGACTGCCACCACCCGGAAGCCGAGCGTGGGCGCCCGCACGGGCGTGAACCGTCCGCTCGGCTGTCCGCGCTCGGGGTTGCGGTGGCGTTTCGGCCGCATGCGCGGCCAGCTCCGCTCCGACATGTCCGGCACCGCCCAGGAGAGCGTCGTGCGGCGCTGGCGTCGCTGGATCTCGATCGCCACCGTCTCGCCGGTCTCGTAGGACCGCAGGATTCGCATCGCGTGGGCCGGCGACGTCGGCTTGCGCCCGCCGATCGAGAGGATCACGTCGCCACCCTTCAGCGGCAAGGCCGAATCCGCCGGCGCCTTCACGACCAGCACCCCTTCGCGCGCGCCGAAATACTCGCCCAGGTCCGCATTCAGGGTGACGAGGTCGAGGTCGCACCACGCGTCGCCGAAGCAGAAGGCGAAGCCGTCGGGCTCGATCATCGTGAACGCGCCCGGCGCTTCCGGCAGGCGCATCCGATCGCGCAGCCCGGGCGGGAACGGACCGCTCCAGCTGACCTCGCTCGAGTCGGTCACGAGGGTCGCGCTCTTCACCTCGGTGCCGCGGCGATAGCTGACCTGCACGGTATCCCCCGGGTCGAGCTCGCCGACCAGCTCGATCAGCTTGCGCCCCGGGCCCGAGTCGTCCGCGTCCTCCGTCGCGATGGCGGCGAGCGAGGTCGCGTTGAAGGTCGTGATGATATCCCCCGACTTGAGCCCGGCCTTGTCGGCCGGCCCGCCCGGGGTGACGGCGTCGATCTTGGCGCCGTACCGGTCGGTTTCCCGGTTGGCGGACGTCTTGACGATCACGCCGATGCGCGCGCGGTTGCCGCTGAGATTGAAGGAAAACACCCGGGCGTCGGGCCGCGGAGTGCGCCGCTCGCGGGGGGATTCCTGGGCGGAGAGCGCCGGCAGCACTAGAGCGGCGGTCAACGCGGTCCACAGCCACTTGCGAGTCATGTCGATATTCCTTTCAGAGCCCGTCACAGGCCCACGTATTGGGCGCGGGTCACGCGCACTTCCACGAGCTGCTGCATCAGATTCACGCGCTGCCGCCACAGGTCCACCAGGTGGCCTTCCTGCAGCGCGGGGTCGTTCAATTGGACCAATCGGCCGTCGAGCGCCGCGATCTGGTCCTCCAGCCGGGCGGTCAGCTCCGCCTCCCGACCGCTCATCACTCGGCCCTCGGCGTCGAAGTCGCTCAACGCCGACTCGAGCTGCGCCGATTGCCGTTTCGCCAGAGCGAGCTCTTCCGCGTTCCCTTTGGGGCCGATCGCGGGGGCGATCACCGCGATCCCCACGAGCGCGGCGGCGGCGGCGAAGC
>JBOHSO010000110.1:0-2944 GCA_050921685.1 Gemmatimonadales bacterium | reverse complement strand
GTGCGAGGGTGTCCTGCAGCGCACCGACCGCGCGGGCTGCGGCGTCGGGTGGGGGCATGTCTTTCCCGCACGCGCCGAGTAGCGATAGGGCGAGCGCCGATGACGCGATGCGGCATGATCTCATCGTCGTGGTCCCATCGATACCCCGCTAGATTCCCTCGCTCGCCTGCGCTCGCCCGGCATGACACCTCACGCCGCTCGGAGAAGAGGATAATGGCAATCAACTACATCCCCAACGACCCGCTCGCAACCTGTGTCACGCTGCGCAAGGAGCGCGCGCGGCAGGAGCGTGGAACGGGAGTCGCGCGGTTCCGCTACGTCCCCCACGGTCCCCAGGGAGTGTACCCGCCGGGAACGGCCGGCTTCCTCTTCTGGCAGAGTCGCGAGGCGGCGCTCAACGCGGTAGCGCTGTTCGAGCGTCTGGCCGGCTCCAGGCTCAGGAGCTGGGCCCGCTCGCCCAGCCGGAAGGTGCTCGATCTGGTCCCGAATGCCGGAATCGATTTGAACGCCTACTACGACGGGGAGTCGATCAGCTTCTTCGAGCACACCACCCAGGGCACCACGACCTATTCCGGCGCGAGCACGGATGTGGTCGCACACGAGGCTGGGCACGCCTTGCTCGACACGATCCATCCGGACCTCTGGTTCTCGAGCTTCACCGAGACCAACGCGTTCCACGAGGCGTTCTCCGACTGCATCGCGATCCTGACGGCGCTGGCCGATCGCGAAACGCGGCGGCGCGTGGCGAAGCAGATCCGGGCGAGGAACTGCGTCGAGACCACGGCGGAAGATCTCGCCGCCGGCGTGCGGCGGGCCAAGGGTCCCAGCCATCCGGCGGCCAAGCCGCGGCAGGCGAAGAACGATTACCGGTGGCGGCTGCCGACCACTCTCCCGCCGATCGGCCCTCCGGACCTGCTCACGTCCGAAATCCACAGCTTCGGGCGGGTGTTCACCGGATGCTTCTGGGACACCTTCCTCAACATCCTGGGGAGCGGCAAGACGGAGAAGGCGATCTGGACGGCGGCGCGGATCACAGGCAAGCTGTTGGTCGGTGCAGCGGCGCAGGCGCCGGAGTCGGCGCGCTTCTTCCAGGCGGTGGGCCGGACGATGGTACTGCTCGACCAGTCACTCCACGCTGGGGCGCACGGCCAGGCGATCCACGACGGCTTCGGAGCCCACGGCATCGCGTTGGGGAGTAGCGGCATGCTCGCGCCGGTAGCGGCCGTCGCCGGGAAGGCACCGGCCTTAGGCCGCGGCAGGGCCACGGTGGGGAGGGCGACACTCGACGACGTGCGCCGCCGCATCGGCGCATCCCCGGGAGCGCGGATCACCGTTCGCCAGGCGGTAATCGGCGGCTGGCAAGCGGCGCGCCTGCTGCACCATCGCGAAGTGTCGCTGTCGCGTCTCGACCGGCGGCTCCGCGGGGTGGTGGCGATCGTCCCGGAGCCGATCCTCGTGGGGGAGGTCGACAAGACCGCCGCAATCCTCGGCGGCCTGCCGGAGCCGCACGCCACCGCCGACGAGGTGTACGCCTACGTGCAGTCGATCCTGTCGATCGATCGCATCGCCTTCACAGGGACCGGGAAGCGGCCGCTTGAAACCCCGTCAGCCAAGGCCCGGGACCAACGCCGCCGGCTGCCGACCCACCTGATCCGCAAGGAAGGGGAAAAGCGGGTGCTGCGACGGGTTCGGTTCGCCTGTGCGGCGACGGACTAGGTCGCCGAGAAACGCTTGCGGACGAGGCGCCGCTTGCCGTCGCGGCCGGTAACGATCCGGTGCGTGGCGCCGGGAGGAAGCGGTCCCTTGCCGTGCGCGATCTGCCCATTGGCCTCGAGCGTCTCGAGGTAGTGCCGCGCCTCGGCGAGCTGCTCCGGGGTCGCTTCGGCCGGGGGCCGCTCGAGCTTGCGGCCCCGTTTCACGGAGCTGCTGCTTCGCTCAGTCTTGCGGGGTTTCTTCGCCACAGCTGCAAACTAACACAAGTCCTTCCCTCACGGGCCGCGACGTCGCAAGTTGGCCCCTGACCTCACCGGGAGCTTCTGATGCGCATGGCTGTCAGCTCGTTCCTTTGGTTGCTCGCCACGACACCGCTCGCCGCGCAGGACGGCGCCGTGGCGTTCACGCATGTCGCCGTCATCCCGATGGACCGGGAGCGGGTGCTCGAGGACCAGACCGTGGTGGTGCGGGACGGCCGCATCGCCGAGCTGGGCCCGGCGGGGACGACGCCGGTTCCGGCGGGGGCGCTCCGGGTGGACGGGCGCGGCAAGTACCTGATCCCCGGCCTGGCCGAGATGCACGCGCACGTTCCCTCACCCCAGGCCGAGGCGCAGCTCGGCGCGGGATTCACGGAGCACGTCCTGTTCCTGTACCTGGCGAACGGGGTCACGACGATCCGCGGCATGCTGGGCCATCCCGCGCACCTGGCTCTGCGCGAGCGAATGGCGCGCGGCGACCTGCTCGGCCCCACCCTGTACACGTCGGGGCCCTCGTTCAACGGCAACAGCGCGCCGGACCCCGAGACGGCGCGGCGCATGGTGCGCGAGCAGCAAGCTGCCGGCTACGACTTCCTGAAGATCCACCCCGGCCTGTCGCGCGAGACGTTCGACGCGCTGGCAAAGACGGCCGACAGCGTGGGCATCCGGTTCGCCGGCCACGTGCCCGCCGCGGTGGGGCTGGAGCGGGCGCTCGCCGCGCGCTACGCATCGATCGATCACCTGGACGGTTACGTCGAGCAGCTCGCCGGTTGGGCCCCGGGTGGCGAGCCGATCGGCTTCTTCGGCTTCGCGGTGGTGGACCGGGCGGATACGTCAAGGGCCCGGATCGCCGAAGTGGCGCGGCGCACGCGGGAGGCGGGGGTGTGGACTGTGGCGACCCAGGCGCTGTTGGATGGGTTCGTGGGCTCGGAAGACCCGGCGGCGATGGGCCGGCGCCCGGAGATGCGCTATAT
>JBOHSO010000109.1:0-5492 GCA_050921685.1 Gemmatimonadales bacterium | reverse complement strand
GTCGAAGATCGACATCGTGGGGACTGGAGTGGGGCGTTGAAACACCATGCCGATGCGGCGCCGCACGGCGACCGGGTCGATGGTGCCGCCATAGATGTCCTCGCCATCGAGCAACACGGAGCCCGTCACCCAGCCACCATCCGACAGCTCGTGCATCCGGTTGAGGCACCGCAGGAACGTGCTCTTGCCGCAGCCGGAGGGGCCGATAATGGCGGTCACGGTATTGGCCGGGACGAACAGCGACACCTCGCGCAGCGCGACCGTGCGTCCGAACAGCGCCGTGAGGCGGCGGCTCTCGATGCGCACCAGCGTGTCGTCGGCCGAGGGCGCCGGTCCGGGAGTCTCGTACCGCGCCGGCGCGCGGGGTGCCGTGGCGGCGCTCGGCGGCGGCTCGAGCCGAGCCAGTGAGTGATCAAGCGCCATAACGTTGCCGGGTGGCCCAGCGGGCCGCGATCGAGACGAGCAGGACGAGTCCCATCAGCACGAGCGCCGACGCCCAGGCGAGGCGGTGCCACTCGTCGAAGGGTCCGGTGGCGTACACGTAGATCTGGAGCGACAAGGTCTGCATCGGATGCGCGACGGCGGTGGTGAAGTTGAGGTTGCCGAGCGCCGTGAACAGCAGCGGAGCGGTCTCCCCGGCGTTCCGCGCCACCGCGACGAGCGCGCCCGTAACGATGCCTCCCAGCGCGGTGCGCGCGACCACGGCCAGCGACGTGCGCCACCGCGGGTAGCCCAAGGCCAGAGCAGCCTCGCGCAACGAGTTCGGCACGAGTCGCACCATCTCCTCGGTTGTGCGGGCGAGCATCGGGATCATCAGCATGGCGAGCGCCGCGGCACCGGCGATCGCGGAGAACTGCTGGACGGGTCGCACCAGCCAGGTCCACGCGAAGATGCCAATCACGATGGACGGCGTGCCGTTCATGACGTCCGCCACGAATCGGACCAGCCAGCCGAGGCGGCCGCTCCCGTACTCGGCGAGGAACAACCCGGCGCCCACACCGATCGGCAGACCGATGAGACACGCCATTCCCACGATGATGCCCGTCCCCACGATGGCGTTGGCGACGCCGCCACCCGTCTCTCCCGCCGGTACCGGGCTGTTCACGAAGAAGTTCCAGTCGATCGACGTGGCGCCCTTGTGGATCAGGTCGCCGAAGATGAAGAGCAGCGGCAGCACCGCGAACAGGCCCAGGCCGGCCACGACCCCGGTCATGACCGCGCTCTTGGCGCGGCGCCGGATCGTGCGCGCGGTCACAGCGCCTTGCTCCCCACCGCGGCGCCGCGGGCGACACGCCAGACCAGCAGCCGAGCCAGCGCGTTCACGGTGATCGTGACGAGGAACAGCACCAACCCGACCGCGAACAGCGCCGACAGGTACATCTGCGTCGTCGCCTCGGTGAACTCGTTGGCGAGCGCCGCGGCCATCGTATACGCGGGTTGCAGCAGCGAGAGGCCGAGGTCGTGGCGATTTCCGATGACCAGCGTGACGGCCATCGTCTCGCCCAGGGCGCGCCCGAAGCCGAGCATGATCGCGCCGATGATCCCCGAGCGGCCGTACGGGAGCACGGCGGTCCAGACCGCTTCCCAGCGAGTCGCCCCCAGGCCCAGGGCAGCCTCGCGCTGGTGCGCCGGGACGGCGAGCAGCACTTCACGCGACACGGCGGCGATGTACGGAACGATCATGATGGCGAGGATGACGCCGCCCGCCAGCATCGAGTTACCGTAGAACACGCCCTGCAAGAACGGCGTCCAACCGAACAGCGCCTTCAGCGGCGGCACCGCCACCGTGCGCAGGAACGGGATGAGCACGAACACCCCCCACAGCCCGTACACGACGCTCGGTACCGCGGCGAGCAGCTCGATCAGAAAGCCCAGCGGCTGGCGCACCCAGCGCGGGGCGAATTCCGTCAGGAAAATGGCCGCGCCGAGTGCCAAGGGGACGGCGATCGCGAGGCCGAGCAGGGACGACACCACGGTCCCGAAGATCATCGGAGCGGCCCCGTACACCTCCGCCACGGGGTCCCACGTCGAGGTCCACAGGAACGCCGGCCCGAACCGTTTGAGTGCCGGCCAGGCGCTCACCGCGAGCTGCCCAGCCACGACCACCAGCAGGAGCGGTAGGGTGGCGGCGAGCAGCGTGAGAATGATCCGGTAGGCGCGGTCGCCGACGTTCCAGGCGGGGTGATGCCGCACCAGGACGGGGCTCGAAAGTGCCGCCGTGCGGGCGGCGACCTTTAAGGTGGGTGGCGTGACGGTACCCTGATTCACTGGGGCAAGCTATGCCTGGACCCCCGGTGACCCGTCACGCCAGCGTAACGATTTCGTCACCATCCGGCTGTGAAGAAAAACCCCCCGCAGGGGGATACCCTGCGGGGAGCCGGCGTCCCTACTGGAGGGGGTTAGGGAGCAGCCGGAGGAGACCAAACCGCACGGCCGCCGCCCGTGACGGTTGCGAGACGGGCCTGGATCCACGGGACCATGGCCTTGGGCAGCGGGGCGTAGCCCAGTCGCGGGGCCTGCGCCTGGCCATCGTTCACGGCCCACCAGAGGAACTTCATCAGCTCCCGGGCCTTGGCCGCGTCCGGGTACGTCTTGCGGATCAGGACCCAGGTGAAGCTTGCGATCGGGTACGCGTCTTCACCGTCGGGGTTGGTTACGGAAACCCGGAAATCGGTGCTGGGTCCCATCTGGGACATCGCGCCCTCCGCGGCCGAGGTCACCGACTGGAGGCTCGGAGTGATGAACTTCCCCGCCTTATTCTGGACCTGCCCAGCGGGCATCTTGTTGATGAGGGCGTACCCGAGCTCGACGTAGCCGATCGCGCCGGGGGTCTGGCGCACCGTCGCCGCGACGCCCTCGTTGCCGCGACCGCCGAGCCCCACGGGCCAATTCAAGGACGTCCCGCGGCCGACCTTCTGCCCCCACTCGGCGCTCACCTTGGAGAGGTAGTCGGCCCAGACGAACGTGGTGCCGGAGCCGTCCGAGCGGTGCACGACGAGGATGTCCACGTTCGGCAGCGTGACGCCCGGGTTCGCGGCGCCGATCCGCGGATCGGTCCACTTGGTCAGCTTGCCAAGGAAGATGTCGGCCAGGATGTCCGGCGTGAACCGCAGCGTGCCGCTCATCCCGGGGAGGTTGTAGGTCGGCACGACCGCGCCCAGCACCGTCGGGAGGTGGATCACATTGCCCTGGATCGCGGTAATGGCCGAGTCGGACATCGGGGCGTCGGTGCCGCCGAAATCCACGGTCTTGTCGGAGAACTGGCGAATGCCGCCGCCCGAGCCGATGGACTGATAGTTCAGCTCGACGTTGTCGAACCGCTGGTTGTACGTCAGGATCCAGTTCTGGTAGATGATGTTCGGGAACGTGGCTCCCGCGCCGTTGATGCGTACCTGCGCGGCGGCGGGGGAGGCCAGCGCCCCGATTATGCCTGCGGTGACTGCGAGTTTGCGGAACACGGTATGCCTCTTGTCTTTTAGAAGTTTGCTTGCCAGGACACCTTGACTTCGCGCGCGGATTGGCTCGCGCCGGCGGCGTCCTTGTAGCTGTAGAGGTCCATGCCTGCCCGGAGCACCACCGTGTTGCCGAAGTACACATTCAGCACCGGGGTGATCAGCAGACCGCCGTCGCCGTCGACGCTGGTGTTCGGGTCGTTGGCGTCCACACGGAGCGCCGGCTCGATCATCTTGACGACCCGTGTCTCCGCTCCCGTGGTCATGAAGCGGTAGGCTCCGATCAGGCTGACGCCGCGGAAGGTCGCGATACTGTCGATGGGGGTGTTGGGGCGCAAGTTGCCGGCGTTGCGGCCGGTGGTGATGCGCTGCGACGCCGGTACGTTGTCGCCCGTCGCGAAGTCGGCGATCACGTGCAGGCCGGGCCGGAAACCGCCGTATTCCAGGTCGAACCCGAAGGCGGTGGTCTTTTTCGATGAATCCGCGAAGAAGGCGATGGTGCCGGTACAGGTGGAGCAGATGGCCCGGTCGCGCGAGGCGAAGGAGCCGCCGATCTGGAGCACCGGCTGGTCATCCGCGTTGGTCAGGACGACGGCCGTGGCGCGCCCGAAGAAGCTCTTGGCGTTATTCACGTCCGTGGCGCTTTCCCGCGAGCCGTTCGACACGCCCAGCTTCAGCGTGACGCGATTGGCCGGTGCGGCGTAGTCGACGAATGCCCCGAGGTCGTGCGAGACGTAGCCGTTGTTGGTGAGGAGGTCGTTGAGCCCCTCTTTGCCCGACAGCCGGAGGATCCGCACGCCGCGCTCGATGGAGAGCAGGGAGTTGGAGCTGGTCAGCTCGTAGCGCTGGAACGGGGATTTCTCCTGTCCCAGGGTCACCCCGAACTGCGGGGTCAAGCCGACGCGCAAGAAGGCGTCGCGCATCCGCAACGCGCCCATTTCGAAGCTGGGCTGGATCGACAACGTCATGTTGTCGCCGAAGCGGACGTTGGACTGAATCCGCAGGCGCCGGACCTCGAAGCCGTTGCTCATCAGCGTGGTGTTGTAATTGCCGGTCGAGTCGCCCGAGGAGGCGCGATACTGCACCTGGATGCGGCCTTGGACCTGAATGGTGGGCGCCTGGGCCAAGGCCGAGGCCGTCGGCAGCCCCAGACTGCTTGCGAGAGCGAGCCCTCGCAGGCAGGACGACAGGTTGCTGTGCACGGTAGACTCCTCACTCCCAAGATTGTGGTGTTCGGGCCATCGTACGTCGCCCGAGCGGCTCGTTGGGCCTCGCAGAAGTTCGATCTAAGGCATCACAGGCCCTCCTCGGGGAAGTCACGATCTCGTAACGGGATTGGAAACGCAGATAGCGGAGCCGAACGGGCCTCCGCTACCTGGCCACCCAACCAACGACCGTGCACTCGCGTTGGCGGGCAAAAACGACGGATCGGGCTGTACTACAAGCGATTGGCCAAACTCACCAGCTTGTAGCGGCCGCCACGGCCGATGATCAAGCCGAACAGCCGCTCCCGCACCACGTCGCCCCCGGGCTGGCGCCGGCGGATCAGACAGGGTCCCCAGGTCGTGTTCAGGCCTTCGCGGCTCGACGCGCCGTCACAGGAGTAGCCGAGGTAGCCGAGCGGTCTGCCGCCGCGTTCGTCGAGCGCGTGCCGCATCCCGGCCAGGCTGCGCTGCTGCAGCTGAAACCACATCAACCCCGGGCTCAGGTCATACGGCGGCAGGGCCAGGGGGGTCGTGGGATAGTAGAGGTACGCGAACTCGTCTTGCGTGATCGCCAGTCCAGCCAGGGCGGCGGTATCGTTGCCCTCCAGGGCGCGGACGTACCGCTCCACCAACGCGTCCCGACTCGGCGCGCCGCTCACCAGCTCGGTCGGGTCGGCAAGGCCCAATCGAAAGCGTCGCAGCTCCTCGTCTCGCGGGATAGCGCTGTCCACCTGGACCGAGGACGCCTGGGCGCGACGCGGGACCGCTCCTGCTGTGCACGCGGTCGCGGTGCCGGCGGTATAGACGAGGGCTACGAGACTGATGAGCCGTGCCC
>JBOHSO010000108.1:0-4096 GCA_050921685.1 Gemmatimonadales bacterium | reverse complement strand
ATGGCACAGGGGGCACAGGGCGGCATCGGCGCGGACGTGTTCAGCGGACGCGTCATGTGGAACGTGAATGGTCGCATGCTGTGGCTGCAGCGGAACGGTGGAAAGAACGTGTTCGCGATTCAGTTCGGGCTCGGTGTGAGCCCGAGATTGCAACGCGCCCAGCCGGCTCAAGGCAGTGACACGCCGTAACCCCTAGGCGGTACGAAACCCGATAGGGCCTGTCGGGGTTTGAGGGGGTATGGGGCTCAGACGATGACGGTGACGGCGAAGCGCGGCGCGAAGCGATCACGCGGGGTGAGGGCGGGCAACGACGAGCCCGCCATCTGGAGTCTGGTGGGGAACACGCCGCTGATGCCCGTGCCGTCCGGTACCACTGCACACTCCCACGCGCCTTCCATTCTGCTCAAGGCCGAGTGGCACAACCCGGGCGGCTCCGTCAAGGATCGTCCCGCACTTTTCATCCTGCGCGACGGGATCGAACGGGGGGACCTGCCGCGCAAGCGACTGCTCGATTCCTCGAGCGGGAATACGGGCATCGCCTACGCGATGCTGGGCGCCGCGGCCGGGATCGAGGTGACCATCTGTCTGCCGGCCAACGCGTCCGCGGAGCGCAAAGCACTCCTCGCGGCGTACGGAGCTGAGGTGATATCTACCGACGCCCTCGAGGGTGCGGACGGTGCGATCCGGATCGCACGCGAGATCGCGGAGACCGGGCGGTCACGATACTGGTACGCCGACCAGTACAGCCATCCCGCGAACGTGCGCGCCCACGCCAGCACCACCGCCGAGGAGATCTGGCGGCAGTCGAACGGGCGGGTCACGCATCTCGTGGCCGGACTCGGGACGACGGGTACGCTCGTCGGAGCCGGGCGACGGCTGAAGCAGCTGAACCCGGCGGTGCAGCTTGTGGGGGTGCAGCCGGACGCGCCGTTCCACGGGCTCGAGGGGCTGAAGCATCTGGCGACGGCGATCGTTCCCGCGCTGTATGATCCCTCGGTCCCGGACCGCCACGAGTTCGTGGCCACGGAGGAGGCGGACGCGATGGTGCGACACCTGGCGCGTCGGGCGGGGATGTTCGTCGGCTGGTCCACGGGGGCCGCGCTGGTGGCCGCCGAGCGTGTAGTCGCGGGGTTGCAGCGCGCGGCGCTTCGAACCGCCTGCATCGTGGTGATCGCTCCCGACTCGGGGCGTCGCTACCTGAGCGAGCAGGGGAGGCTCACGGGCGAGCGGACATGAGTCTCGTCCTCGAGCCCCGGCACCTCACCGCGCTCCAGCGTCACGGCGAGGCCGACTATCCGCGTGAGGCGTGCGGGTTGATCGGTGGGCGGGTGAACGGCGAACACCGTACGGTGGTCGCGGTCGTGCCGATGGGTAACGCCCGGCGCGACCAGTCGGCCAAGCGATACTTGATCGACCCCGAGGCGTTCCGGCGTGCCGTGGCGCAGTTCGAGCGCGAGGGGCTGGACGTGATCGGGGTATACCATTCGCATCCTGACGCGCCGCCGCGGCCCTCGGCGTACGACAGCGAGCAGGCGTGGCCGTGGCTGTCGTACCTGATCGTGCCCGTCGCGCGTGGCCGGGCCGGGCAGCCGAAAAGCTGGCGCTTGAGCGACGATCGCGAAGCATTCGGCGAAGAAGCCATCATCATGAGCGAACGGACGACCGTATGACCGTAACAGTCCTCATCCCGACGCCGTTGCGTCCCTTCACCGGCGGCCGGGCGGCGATCGACGTGGAGGCAGCCAGTGCCGGGGAGGTGCTCGACCGGCTGCTCGCCCAGTATGCGGCCCTGCAGCCGCACCTCCTGGCCGAAGACGGACGGCTGCGCAGCTTCGTCAACGTGTACGTGAATGACCGGGATATCCGGCACCTCGCCCAGCGCGCCACGCCGGTGCGTCCTGGTGATACCGTCTCGATCGTCCCGAGCATCGCCGGTGGTGCTGGAGAAACGGCGGTGGCGGCGGCGCTGCCGACGCTGTCGCACGAGGAGATCCTACGCTACTCGCGACACCTCCTCCTTCCGGACGTGGGGGTCGAAGGCCAGCGGAAGCTCAAGGCCGCCCGCGTGCTCCTCGTCGGCGCCGGTGGGTTAGGGTCCCCCGCGGCGCTGTACCTCGCCGCGGCGGGTGTCGGGACGATCGGGCTAGTGGATTTCGACGTCGTGGACCAGACCAACCTCCAGCGACAGATCCTCCACGGCACCGCCGCGGTGGGAACCTCGAAGCTCGCCTCTGCGAAAGAACGAATACGGGACATCAACCCCCACGTGCAGGTGGAGACGTTCGAGACTCGGCTCACGTCCGAGAATGCCCTCGACATCATCCGCGAGTTCGACGTCGTCGCCGATGGGACGGACAATTTTCCCACCCGCTACCTGGTCAACGACGCCTGCGTCCTGCTCGGCAAGCCGAACGTGTATGGCTCGATCTTCCGGTTCGAGGGACAGGCGTCGGTGTTCTTCGCGCCGCAGGGTCCGTGCTACCGGTGCCTCTACAGCGAGCCCCCGCCGCCGGGCCTCGTGCCGTCGTGCGCCGAGGGCGGTGTCCTGGGCGTGCTCCCCGGTATCATCGGGTCGATTCAGGGGCTCGAAACCATCAAGCTTATCCTCGAGGCGGGAGACAGCCTGATCGGTCGGCTGCTGCTGTTCGACGCACTCAAGCTCCAATTCCGGGAGCTCAAGCTCCAGCAGGATCCCGACTGCCCGGTGTGCGGTCCGCATCCCACGGTGACCTCGCTGATCGACTACGAGGCCTTCTGCGGCATCGGGGCGGAGCCATCGTATGAGGGACCGGAGGTCACGGCCACGGAGCTGCGGGCCGAATGGACGCGGAACCCGGCGCTGGTCGTGCTCGACGTCCGTGAGCCGCACGAGGTCGCCATCGCGCGCCTCGAGGGCACGCGGCGCATTCCGCTGCGCGAGCTGCCGCTGCGCCTGCACGAGCTCGACGGTCACGCCGAGATCGTCACGCACTGCCACCACGGTGTGCGCTCGATGAGAGCGCTCGAGATCCTTAAGGCCGCGGGGTTCTCGAAGGTGCGCAGCCTGCGGGGAGGGATCGACGCGTGGAGCGCGGAGGTGGATGCGACCGTGCCGAGGTATTGACGCTTGCAATGCCGAAGGTGGGACTCGAACCCACACGGGCTTGCGCCCACTGCGCCCTGAACGCAGCGCGTCTACCAATTCCACCACTTCGGCAGGGTCCACGGAACGGCGAATTATAGACCGTGGCATAACCTCAAGTCAATGCTTGGCTTGACCCTCCACCTTGTGGTTCCTATTTTGCCTGAGACGACTTGAGCAAGACCTCCATTGCGCGGAACCCGCGAGCGCGCCACGACTACCACCTCCTGGAAACGTGGGAGGCGGGATTGGTGCTCACCGGCACCGAAGTCAAGTCGTTGCGGGAGGGCAAGGCGAGCCTGGGCGAAGCCTACGCGCATGTCCGCAACGGCGAGGTGTGGCTCGAAGGGCTGACTATCTCTCCCTATCTCCCCGGCAGTTACAACAATCCACCGTCGGCACGCTCCCGCAAGCTGCTGCTCCACAAGCGCGAGATCCGCAAGCTGCTCGGCGGCACCACCCAAAAGGGCCTGACGCTCATACCACTCGAGTTGTACTTCAAGGACGGCGTGGCGAAAGTCGCCGTCGCGCTCGCCAAAGCGAAACAGTTGCACGACAAGCGCGAGGCATTGAAGCGACGCGCTACCGAGCGCGAGCTGGCGCGCGAGTTTCGCGGGCGCCGAGGATGATCGGCCCGCTGCTGCTCGCGCTGACGACGCCACCCGAGGCGGTGAAGATCGCTACGCCCCGTGGAGTGACGAGCGTACCGGTGAATCGTGAGCGGGGCGCGGCCGTGGCCGCACCGCTGCTCGCGGCCCCGCTGGGCTTCGTGTTCGTCATCGAGGGGTCGCGGGCGACGGTGGTGCTCGACGGGGTCGGGTTCGTGTTCGCCCTCGAGGCGCCGTTTGCGCGGATCGGCAGCCGCGTGTGCCATTTGGTGAGCGAAGCCTACATCACGCGCGATACCTTGTTCCTGCCGCTCGTCTGGCTCACGGATTGTGTCCCCCAGGTGTTCGGCGGTCGGTACCGCTGGAA
>JBOHSO010000107.1:0-1799 GCA_050921685.1 Gemmatimonadales bacterium | reverse complement strand
TCACCGTGTTGCGCGCCGTGGGCGCGCTCTCGCGCGGCGATCTCCCCACCCGACCCGGGCACGCCGCGTGGCCCACCGCGACGCCCGCGGCGCAATGCCTCGGCCCGACGCGCATGGAGCTGGCGATCGCGCCGCTCGTGCCGGGCGACGTGTTGCCGACGCTCTGGGAAGGGGTGTTCACGCCCGTGCGGGGCATCTGGATCCGGGACGCGATCGGGCTCTCACCGCCGTCCGGCGGCATTACGCTCGAGGGGACGGGTCTCGTGTGCTCCGCGCTCAAACCGATGCACGCCGGCCGCGAGGGCGAGCTGGCCCTGCGGTGCTACAACCCGAATGCGGAGCGAGCCGCCGGGGCGTGGCGCTTCACGGAGCCCGTGCGCGTCGCGTTCCGCACCCGGCTGGACGAACGGGATCCTATTCCCCTGGTGCTGGAGGACGGCGGCCACGTGGTGCGGTTCGCGGCGGAGCCCTATCAGATCGTCACCGTGGTGGTGCGGTAACGATGGTCGAACACCACCTCACCGTCCCGCGCACGGCTCGCTACTTCACCCTCGGCCCGGCGGCGGCACGCGACGTGTGGTTCGTGCTGCACGGGTACGGCCAGCTCGCCGGCCGGTTTCTGCGGCAGTTCGCTCCGCTGGACGACGGCACGCGGTACCTCATCGCGCCCGAGGGGTTGTCGCGGTTCTATCTCGAAGCGGGGCGCAACGACAAGATCGGCGCGAGCTGGATGACGCGCGAAGACCGCCTGATGGAAATCGGGGACTACGTGCGGCACCTCGACGCGGTGCGCGCCGAGGCGATGCGCGACCGCCCGGAGGGGCGGGTGACCGTGCTCGGATTCTCCCAGGGTACGGCGACGGCGGCGCGGTGGCTGGTACAGGGATCCGCGCGCGCGGACCACCTGGTGTTGTGGGGAGGGGAGGTACCACCGGATCTCGACCTCGCTATGGCTCGAGAGCGGTGGAGCCGAACGGTGCTCACCTTCGTCGCGGGGAGCGCGGATCCGTTCATCACCGCCAAGGTGCTGGCGAGAGACGAGCAGCGGTTGCGCGAGCACACCATCGCCTATCGCGTGGAGCGGTTCGAGGGCGGGCACGAGATTCGCGCCGACGTGTTGGAGCGCATCGCGCAGTAATCATCGGTCGTGACGACTCAACGCATCCCGCAGCGCGTCGCCGACCAGCGTGCACCCCACCACGACGAGCACCAGCATCATCCCCGGCGCCGCTGCCACCCACGGGGCATTGACCAGCGTGTCGCGACCCGACGCGATCATGTTGCCCCACGACGAGGTGGGGGGCTGCACCCCGAGCCCCAGGTAGGACAGACCGGCCTCGAGCAGGATGGCGTTTCCCACCCCGAGGGCGGCCGCGACGATCACCGGGGTGAGGGCGTTCGGCAGCACGTGCCGGGCCAGGATACGAAGCGAGCCACCGCCCAGGCTCCTGGCGCCTTCGACGAACGGCCGCGCCGCGAGCGCGCGCACCTCGCCGTGCACGAGGCGCGCGACGGGCATCCACCCGGTGGCGCCCAGCAACAGAATGACGAGCGTGGCGCTTGGCTGCCACAGCGCCGCGAGCAGGAGCAGGAGCACCACCCGCGGCAACGCCAGGGCGAAATCGGTGAGGCCCAGCAGCAGCACGCGCGGCCATCCGCGCCACCAACCGGCCAGCGCCCCGACGATCGTGCCGACGCCCACCGACAACAACACCGCGAGGAAGCCTACGGCCAGAGAGATGCGGCCGCCGTACACGAGGCGTGTCCAGACGTCGCGGCCGAACCGGTCGGTGCCGAGC
>JBOHSO010000106.1:0-4769 GCA_050921685.1 Gemmatimonadales bacterium | reverse complement strand
GTGATACTCGGCCTGCGCGGGGCCGCCGGCGTCGTGGCGGATCTGCTCGTCCTGCTCGGTGTCGTCGATGCGACGCTGACCCGCTGGGTCGTCTACGACTTCTGGTTCCTGCTCGGTGGCATCCTGTTCGCCGCAGTGGCCTGGCAGCAACGTCACGGGCGGACCCGCGTGGACCCTTGACCGATTTCACCCCGGCGGGATAAGGTAGTCCAGGATGATTCCTCGCCTCGCAGCGGTGTTCGTGCTGGTTGGTCTGGCGCTGAGCGCCAGTCCCGGGCCCGCGTGCAGCGGCCCGCCGTCAGGCGGCGCTGCAACGGTGGTGCAGACCGGCGCACACTTCCCCGGCTGCGGGCAGGCAATGCAGTGCCCGACCTGCCTCTGCGCTGCGCTTTCTCAAGCCATCGCGACGTTCGCCGCGACGCCGCTGGCACCGATGGTTGTCGAGTTCACCGTATTGCTGCACGGCCACACCCCCCCGCCTCCCGAGCCTCCACCCCCGCAAGCGTAGCACGCCGACAGGCAGTCGATCACATCACCGCGCGTCGTCCCACCGGACCCCGCGGCGGTTCGCGTGCCACACTTTCAGGGAGTGCTCATGAAGAACATCGCCAAGAAGAGTTCTTACGGGCCCTGGCTCATCGCCATGGTCAGCGTGCTCGCGCTCGCTGCCCTCGTCTCGACGACCGTTCGCCGCAAAGGGCGGCCCACCGACGGCCACGCGCCGGTTGTCGTGGCGACGGGCCGCTCCGACGCCTCGTTCGTGCTCGACCCCGCCCGCTTCGCCGACTCCCGCCAGCGGGAGGCCTATGCCGCCGCGCGACAGATCCCCGCGGTGCTGAACCAGCTGTACTGCTGGTGCGGCTGCAAGGAGAACTCGGCGACGCAGCACCGCGCGCTGCTCGAGTGCTTCGAGAGCGAGCACGGCTCCCGCTGCGACATCTGTATGGGCGAGGCCGCGATCGCCAGGTCACTTGTGGCGCAGGGCGTGACCGACGTTCGCCGGATCCAGGACCAGATCGATGTGAGTTTCGCCCCACAACCGACCGGGTCCTGACCATGGCGCTCTCAAGGCGGAGCTTCCTGGGGATCGCGGCCGCGGGAGTCGGGGGCACCGCCTTGGCCCTCACAGGGTGGAGGCGGTTCGGCGGCGCACACGTGGGAGCCACACCCCGGCCTCTCGCGCCACCGGTCTCGTTGAGCGGTCGTGTGCACGAGGTGGCGCTGACGGCGCGGCCGGCGGATTGGGACATCGGCGACGCCGGCGCCGCGCGCGCGTGGACCTACAACGGCGTCGTGCCCGGTCCCGAGCTGCGCGTGACCGCCGGCGATACGCTCCGCGTGGTACTCACGAACGAGCTGCCGGAGCCAACCACGATCCACTGGCACGGCGTGCCGGTGCCGTTCGCCATGGACGGCGTGCCGGATCTCACGCAGGCCGCAGTGGCGCCAGGGAAGACTTTCACCTACGAGTTCCCCACCACGACGCCAGGCACTTTCTGGTATCACTCCCACGTCGGCTACCAGCTAGACCGTGGCCTCTACGGCGCGCTGATCGTCGAGCCGCCGCGCGAAGCCCTGGCCTACGACCGGGAGTACACCCTGGTGTTCGACGACTGGCTCCAGGACCCAGATCACCCGCGCGACAACCCGGACGCCTCCGGGATGGGCAGTATGGGGGGAATGCGCGGCATGGGACGGATGATGGGTCGCGGCCGCGCGCCGCGCCGCGGGGCGCACGGCGAAGCGGTCCGGCTCGAGCCGTTGTACGACGCGCTCATCGTGAACGGCCGAGCTTCCGCGCCGGATCTCCGCGTGCGGCGGGGGGACCGGGTGCGGCTGCGGCTCGTCAACGCGGGGTCGGCGCTGCCGATCGCGGTATGGCTGGCGGGGCACGAGCTCGAAGTCACCCACGCCGACGGCCAGCCGGTTGCACCGCGTCGGACGCGGGCGCTGCTGCTCGGCATGGGCGAGCGCTACGACGTGCTCATCACCGCGACACACCCGGGCGTGTGGCCGCTCACCGCGGTGGCCACCGGGAGGAAGCGCGCGACGGTGCTGCTGCGCTACGACGGCGTGACCGGCGGCGCTGCGGAATCGGGGGATGCTCCGTCAGTCCGCGACGTGCTCCGTTACCCGGAGCTGTCGGCGGTGACCCCACCCCCCACCGGCGATCCTCACCGAAGGTTCAGTCTCGAACTGTCGGGCGGGATGATGGATCCCGCCCGCTGGACCGTCAACGGACGGCAATACCCTGACACCGAGCCGATCGAGGTCCGTGAAGGCGAGCGGGCGCGCGTCCGGCTGTTCAACATGAGCATGATGCCACACCCGATTCACCTGCACGGGCATTTCTTCCAAGTGGTCTCGTTCGACGACCGGCGGCTGGGCGTCCCCATCCTCAAAGACACGATCACGCTGGGGCACATGGAGACGGCGGACCTCGACATCGTTGCCGACAACCCGGGGAGCCGCTGGCTGCTGCACTGCCATAACGTGTATCACATGATCGGCGGCATGCAGACGGAGCTGCGCTACGTATGACCAACCGACAGCAATGGACCGTGGCCGCTGGGATCCTGGCGGCGGCCCTCGCAATCGGGGTCGTGGCCACGATCCGGTCGCAACTCCATCCCCTCGGCGTAGGCGACTCAGCTCCCGAGTTCCGAGCGGTGCGGCTGCCGGGTGGCCGGCCTGCCTCGCTCGCGGACTATCGCGGCCAGGTGATCTTGTTGAACATCTGGGCGACTTGGTGTGATCCGTGCCGGGTCGAAATGCCGTCCAAGGAGCGACTGTGGCGCGCATTCCAGGGCAATGATTTTCGCGTCGTCGCGGTGAGCATCGACAAGGGGGACTCGACGCTGGTCAACGCATTCGTGAAGGAGCTGGGACTCACGTTCGACATTCTCCACGACCAGCCGGGCACCATCCAGGCGATCTACCAGACCACTGGCGTGCCCGAAAGCTTCGTAATCGACCGCGAGGGCGTGATGGTGAAAAAGGTCATCGGCGCATCGGCGTGGGACGCGGAGGTGAATCAGATTCTCATTCGACGATTGCTCGAACAGCGTCGATGAGCGGGCTATCCCGAGGGAACGGCCAGTGACTGTTCATATCGATCGTGACCTGCCCGCTGTGCGGTCATCGGCTTGCCAGAAGTTGCTGCGCCCGAAACCCGGGGATTGCTGCGTGTTCTGCTCCTACGGCTCTGTGGAGTGCCCACCGCGTCAATTCGACGCGCAGCGCGGCGGGTGAGGGGAGGAGTGAGTTTGCTTGACTAAACTGCCGAAAGGAGGGCGGGTGCCGGTCGCGGTCGCCGGACTGACGGCGGCGGCGCTCGCGCTCCTCGCTGGATTCGCGGTGTGGCGCGCGACCCGGCCCCCGCCGCTGCCGGTCTATTGGCCCGCCCCCGAGTTCGCGCTCATCGACCAGGACGGCGACACCGTGCGCGGCACCGATCTTCGGGGGACGGTTTGGCTCGCGAGTTTCATCTTCACCCACTGCACCGACTTCTGTCCGCGCGTCACCCAGGAGATGGCGCGACTGCGCGACTCGCTGCGGGCGCAAGGCCTGCTCGGCCGCGTAGTCCGGCTCGTCTCGTTCTCGGTCGATCCGGCGCGTGACACGCCCGAGGTCCTGCGCACCTACGCCGCGAAGTTCGGTGGCTCGCCCCCGCTGGACTGGGCTTTTCTCACGGGGAGCCCCCCGGACCGGGTGCTTGAAATGATCGAGGAAGGGTTCCATCTGACAGCGCGTCTGATGCCCGCAGAGCCGACGGACACGATTGCCGGTTACCAGGTGATGCACTCACTCCGGATCGCGCTCGTCGATCGAGACGGGCGCGTCCGTGGCACGTATCAAGCCACCGAGTTCGAGGCGATGGAGACACTCCGGGCCGATTTACGCCGGCTCGTGAAGGAGGGTTCGTGAACCTCACGATCATAGTGCAATGGTCGGCCGTGCTCCTCTGCGCGGCCATGATGCTGTGATGCATGTGGAGCATGTTCGGCCGTGGGAAGTATCGCGGGGGGCGAGGCTGATGCTTCCGGGGCCGGTCAGCTGGTGGCGAAGCCGGTGGCAGACAGAGCCGGAAAAGGACTGGACGAGAAAAAGGCAGAGGCCCTTTGCAGACCCTCTGCCTTACCACTTGGGTACGGCGCCGCGTTGGATGGGAACCTCGCCTGACCGTTGCGCCTGTGTAAGGCGCGAGCGGTTCGCCCGGCTATTCCCCCTGGGCCGCGACCGCCGGGTGACGAGCGAAGTGACGAGCGGCTTCACCAGCGGAGTGACGAGCGGTTTCTGGCCAGGACTTGGCGCTTAGGGTTCGGCGCCCACCGGGCAGGCAAACCGCGTTTCTCAACGGAGATCGTATGCGAAGTCGGACAGGTCACGAGATGCCAGCGGCGCTCCGGCGCCACCATGAAGAGCAGCAGCGCGATCCCGAAGAGGTTGTCCAGAATCTGGGCCGGCGCGTCCGGGTCGTCGTACTGTGGCGTCAGCAGGAAGACGACCCTGAGCAGTGGGTCTATCTCGAGAGGATGCTGCCGGGTGAGTTCGCGTACGAGACGGTGAAGCAGCGGTGGGGCGGTGGAGCTACCGCATTCGGCTGTTCGGCGCGTGGGACAGCGCGCGCCGGCAGGAGAAGTACATCACGCAGGTGGCGTTCTGGATCCATCGCGGGTTTCCGCCCACGCAAGCCCTCGTGGCCCGCCTGCGAGCCGTTGAAAGCGTCCGTTGAAGCGCCGCTGATTACCCGTGTGTCCGTGTGGCGA
>JBOHSO010000105.1:0-5930 GCA_050921685.1 Gemmatimonadales bacterium | reverse complement strand
ATCATCTCTACGACTACTGACGATCGAGCCATGACCGATCCGCCAGCGGCTTTGCCTGCTCCGGAGCCCGCAACCGGGCCGCCGTTCTTCCCCGTCTCCGCCTCGAAGCTCGCGGTGCTGTCCATTTGCAGCTTCGGGTTGTATCAGGCGTATTGGTTCTACCGCAATTGGCGATTGGCCCTCGACGCGCGTCGGATCTGGTCGTTGCCCGCCGCGATCCTGGCTCCGCTCACGGCCTACTGGTTGTTCAAGCGGGTGCGGGCAACGCTGGGTCAGCACAACCTGCCCGGGGTTACCGCCGGCGGTCTCGCTGCGCTGTACGCCGCACTGACGGCGAGCGGGCTCTGGCTTCCCGACCCGTGGCGGCTCGCCGTGGTCTTGTCGGTGGTCCCCTTGGTCGTGGTGCAGGCGCGGGTGAACCGGCTCAACACCCGGGTCGCCCCGGACACGCCGCGCAATGCGCGCCATTCCCTCGGCAACGTCGCCGTCATCGTGCTGGGGGCGCTCGTGTGGTTCCTCGTCCTCCTGTACCACTGGCCGGCGGCACCGGGGCTCGGGGGCCGGTAGGCCGGCGCTCAGGTCGGCTCGATCTCCCGGATCACGATGCGCCCGCCGTATTTCAAGTGGGGGTGGGTTTTCGCGACGGCGACGGCCTCGTCGTAATCGCGCGCGCCGATGATGAAGTACCCTCCCAGCCGCCCTGCCGGACCCGGCAGCTCGCTCGACGCAACCCGGATCTCCCCGTCCACTGCGGCCAGCTGGCGCGTCGAATCGAACAGCTTTTGGCCGTCCAGATAGCGTCCCTGCCTGCGGATGCGCCGCCCCCAGGCGCCGTACTCCGCCACCGACTCGCGAGGGTCGCGGCCCAAGTGGAAGCCTGCGTCCTCGTACAGGAACAAGACGAACTGCGGCGTGAGTGTGACGGCGCGCTCCGGTGGAGCGGACCGCCGGCCTACCTGGAAGCCGGCCGCGAACACGACGACGGCAGCGACGAGCGAAGCGGGAACGGCCCAGCGCCAGGTGCGACCGGCCGCGGCGCGGATCAGGCCGCGTTCGCGGAGCGAGGTCATGACGCGCGCCTTCAGGAGCGGAGGGGGCGTGGACGGGGACGCGTGGCGGTCCAAGTCGGCCAACGGATCGGGCGAGGAGGCGTCGTTCACGTGCGGCTCCCTTCCGGGCGCTCCAGGGCGCGACGCATGTCGCGGCGCGCGCGGGAGAGCTGGCTTTTCGACGTGCCGGGCTCGATGTCGAGCAGCCGGCCGATCTCTTCGTGGGTGTAGCCTTCGACGTCGTGCAGGACGAGTACGGCGCGAGCGCCCGCGGGCAGGGCCGCGATGGCCCGCTCCAGCTCGAGTCGATCGAACGTGCCGCTCAAGCGGACGTCGTCTGCGGCCACCGCGTCCGCGTGGGTCGTCCAGTGGAGTTGATGTCTCTGGCGCAACAGCTCGCGGGCGCGGTTGACCACGATTCCGCACAACCATGTGCGCAGTGCGCTGCGCCACTCGAAGCCGGCGAGCCGTCCCACCGCTCGCACCCAGGCGTCGTGCACGATGTCTTCAGCGTCCGAGGCTTCTCCCCCGACCAGGCGCAGCGCGAGCCGGTACAGCGCCGGAGTGTGCCGGTCGTACAGCGCGCCGAACGCCCGCTCGTCGCCGTTCCGCGCGACGGCGGTCGCGAGGGTTCGGTCGTCGTCGGCGACGGCGGATGTCACCGTGGGGCGGGGACCACGGGGTCGACGAACTTACGCACGACGATCATGAGGTTCGACCGCGGTGTGCCGGGATCGACGACGACTGCCGCGCTCAGATCCCCCTCCTTGCCGAGCCCGAGGTCCGCGCCCGTGAGGAACGGAAAATAGATCATGAGGTGCGGCTGCCAGTTCCCGACACGGCGCCCGTCATCGGCGACGAGCTCCTGTCCCGAGGACATCATGTAGCTCACGGCCGGGCGACGCGGGAGGCGGTAACGCCCGGCCGCGAGGCGCTCGGCGATCTCCCGATCCGCCTCGGCCGGTGTGCGACCTTGGATCAGCAGCTCGATCTGGCGCATCGCCATCGGCAGGATGGTGGCGGCGCCTTCGGCATCGTAGCAGTGCGGCTCCACCGATTCGATCCAGGAGCGCGACACGTAGCAGGCGGCCCCGGTCGTGCCGCGGACCGCGATCTCGTACTGGCCGCCCGAGAGCACCCAGATCGTCGCCGAGTCGGCCAAGGTGGCCGGGGCGGCGGATCGGGCGAGCGCGATTTCCCGTTCGCGCGGCAGGTGGGGGCGCGGTCCGGTTTGACCGGCCCCGGCGCTTTGTCCGAATGCCGGTGAGCCGAGGGTCGCCGTGAGGCTGGCGATGGCGATCAGGGTGCAGACTCGCACGGTGTGCTCCGGTGAGAGATACCATGAGTGCGCCAGGCAGCCGAAAGGGTTGCAAACTGGAAGCTTGGACGCAACCCTTCCCGGAAACGCGCCATCAAACGTATGCACGCTGCCGGGAGACCATGGATGAAACACTTCGGCCTGTTGCTGCTCGCGCTTCCCTTCGCCCTCGCCGCCCAACAGCCGGGCACGGATACCATTCGCGCCGGCCGCTTCGACGCCGGCAAGATGTGGACCTTCGAATACCCCCCCGATCGGTACTTCACCGAGACGTACGGGTTCACCGCCGATTCGGGGTGGTTCGCGCGGGCCCGACTCGCCGCCCTGCGGCTGCCCGGGTGCTCGGCCGCCTTCGTCTCTCCCCACGGGCTCGTCGTGACCAACCACCACTGCGCCCGTGACGGCGTCAGCGCGGTGAGCCGCCCGGGGGAGACGCTGCTCGACTCGGGCTTCGTGGCCCAGACCCAAGCCGAGGAGCGCCGCGTCCCGGACCTCTTCGCGGACCAGCTGCTCGCGGTCCAGGACGTCACCGACGAGATTCTCCCGATTGTGGACCGCGCCGGCTCCGACACGGCGCGCGCCCGGGTGCGTCGGGAAGCGAGCACGGCGGTTCAAAGCCGGCTCAAGTCCCGACACGGCTCGTCGGGGGACTCGGTCTGGGTCCAGGTCATGGCGCTCTACAACGGCGGCCGTTACTCGGCCTATGTGTTCCGCCGCTTCACCGACGTGCGCCTCGTCGCCGCCCCCGAGCTCCAGATGGGGTTCTTCGGCGGTGACCCCGACAACTTCACCTACCCCCGTTACGCGCTCGATTTCGCCGTGCTGCGCGTCTACGGCGTCGACGGCAAGCCGTATGAGACGCCTCACTGGTTCCCCTGGGGGAAGGACGGGGTGCGGGCGGGCGACGCGGTGTTCGTGATCGGCAACCCCGGATCGACGTCCCGGCTCAAGGCGATGTCCCAGCTGGAGTACGAGCGCGCCGTCAGCGTGCCGGCGCAGGTGGCGTTTCTCGCGACCCGGCTCGACGCGCTGCGTGCGTTCTACGCCGCGCATCCCGCCCTGGGTGATTCACTCGACATGCGCAATTGGATGTTCGGCCTCTCCAACAGTCTGAAGTCGTCACAGGGGCGCTACGGGGCGCTGCTCGATCTCGCGGTGATGGCCAAGCGGCGCGACGCCGAGCGGCAACTCACCGAGAGTCTCACGGCGCGCCGCGACCTCAAGGACCGCTACGGGCGCTTGCTGCGCCGAATGGCAGATGTGCAGATGCGCAAGGCGACGTTCGCGACACCGCACCGGGCGTTCGCCTTTTTCGGCAGCGCATTCGCGGGCTCGGCCCTGTCGCGTCGGGCGCTCGCCGCGGCGCAGCTCGCTGTTGCCGGCCCTGACTCGACAGCGGTATTCAAGCGCCGCTTGGGCGCCCTGGGCAACCAGCCGAGAGCGCTCGAGCGCAGCTTCCTCGCGTTGGAGCTCGCCGATGTGGTACGCGCCTATGGACCCACGCACCCCCTCGCGCGGGCCGCGCTCGCCGGGCAGGCGAGCCCGGAAGCGGCGGCCGAGGCGCTCCTCAATGCCACTGTTCTCGCCGATTCCGGCCGCACCGCAGTAGTGCTGGCCGGGAGCGGCATCCCCGCGGACGACCCTGCGCTGCGGCTCGCCGGGACGCTGGTGCCAGCCATCCAGGCATTCAACCGGGATTTTGGCACCCTCTTGACCGAGGAGCGCGAGCTCGCGAGCGAGCTGGGCCGGGCGCGCTTCGCGGTGTACGGCCGCAGCCTGCCGCCCGACGGCACCTTCTCACCGCGCAGCGCCGACGGCGTGGTCCAGGGTTACCCCTACAATGGGACCCTCGCGCCGCCGTTCACCACGTTCTATGGGATGTACGACCGGTTCCGTGCGGCGGGGCCGGGCAGCGACTGGGATCTGCCGTATCGTTGGCGCACCCCGCCCGTCGGCCTCGACCTCGGCACCCCGCTCGATTTCGTCTCCACCGCCGATACCTACGGCGGCAACTCGGGGAGTCCCGCCGTGACCAAGGAGCTGCAGCTCGCGGGGCTCAACTTCGACCGCAACATTGACGCGCTGGTGCGTGACTACATCTATCTTCCAGAGCGCGGTCGCAACGTCATGGTGGATGTGCGGGCGATTCAGGCGGCGCTGGAAATGGTCTACGGGGCGCGGCGGGTCGTGCAGGAGCTCCTGACAGGGCAGCTCGGCGAGCAAGGCGCGCCGTGATGGAGAAGCAGCGCGGGTGAATTGCGCGGCTAAGAGCCCTGGCTCCTAACCGCGCGTGACACATGTCTGGGTATTCGGCTGCGGCTTAGCGCCGTGACGCGACGACCTGGTCCGAAACCGGCTGGTACTTGACGGCAACGGGACGGCTTAGCCGGATCGTGACCTGCTGGCCGGCCGAGAACACGACCTGGTCGCCGGACTGCGCGGGTACCTCGAGGGTGCCGTAGCGGTACTGGTCCGTCGAGATTCTGTATTCCTTCCCGGCGATCTCGAGCTCGGTAAACCGCAAGCGGACCTCCGATGGCCCACTGGTGCCGCCACTGGTAGCGCGTGTCACCTGTCCGGTGAGCTCACTTCCTTCGGGGACCTCCGCCCCGTTGGCCAACTGGATCGAGCCGACCGTGAGCAGCTCGATCTCATCACCGACCCGGCTGTCCTTCTTGGACACATCCTCCTCCAGGGCTGCCACGAGCGTGGTGCCGGCGGGGATGGTCGCGACTCGCTCCCAGGGTCTGCTGACCAGCAGGACCGCCGCCGCGATTCCGACGACAAGAACCAGAACCCCGATCCGCAACACCGTCCGCACCAAAGTCATGGCTGCCTCCCCCCGCAAACGACCGTTTTCAGAACTGGGCGCGTGAAACAGTAGTACGGGATTGGATAGGGAGCATTGTGAGAAGGTTGCAAGGGATTCGGCCATTCCGCCAGGTTCTGGGATTTCGCCTTTCCCAGGGAGCCGTTCGTCGCTCCCAGGTCGCAGTTCGTCGCTCCTGTAGGACCCCGTATGGCACTTCGGGGACGGCGCCACGTATTACTCCGAATACCGCCAACCCTCGCCCGGGGGTGGCCGTCCACCCTGCTGTGGGCGGTGGAGAGAGGAGCGCACGAGCTGTGCCCTCGTCTGCCCGGGCGACCTCCGGTCGCCGGACCGAGTCCTACCGATACTGGTGGGTCGTTCTCGCCGCTTGGGCGGGGATGGGGGTGCTCTGGTCCGCCCAGCTGGCGGTGTCCAGGCGGCTGGCCGGCGAGCCCACGCCGTTCGAAATCGCGGTCGCCATCCAGATGCCCCTCGCCTTGCTGTGGGCGGCGATCACCCCCGGCATCGTGTGGCTGGGCCGCCGCGTGCCGGCCTTTGGGACCCGACGGTGGCCGCTGGGTGTGGCGGTCCATCTCGTGACGAGCGTCGTGGTGGTCTTCGGGACCGGGGTGGTCCTCATCCTGAACAGTCGCTGGGTGCAAAGCCCTTCCGCGAATGCAGCGCCGTTGCTCCTCGCCTCGTTGCGGTCGCTCGTGTTCTGGTTCAGCTCGGACGGTCTGCTGTACTGGGC
>JBOHSO010000104.1:0-4831 GCA_050921685.1 Gemmatimonadales bacterium | reverse complement strand
GGCCTGCATCGCGCCGATCTCGTTGGGGCAGACCACCACCAGCGTGTTGCCGTTCTTCTCGACCAGCGGCTTGACGATCGCCTCAACATCCTTGACAAGCTGGCCGACCTCGAACGTCTCCAGGTACAGGTCCATCCGGCCAGCCTCGATCTTGGAGAGATCGAGGATGTCGTTGATCACGGCCAGGAGATGCTGGCCGGCCGATCGGATCTTGCCGAGGTCGGGGAGATACCCCTCCTGGCCATCTTCCTCGGCCTGCTCCAGCAGCAGCTCGCTGTACCCGAGGATGGCGTTGAGCGGCGTGCGCAGCTCGTGGCTCGTGCTGGCGAGGAAGCGGCTCTTGGTCTCGTTGGCGGCTTCGGCCTCGCGCCGCGCCTGGAGCAGCTCGCTGATGTCGTGGTAGAGGGCGATCATGGCGACCATCTCGCCGCCCACGATAACGGGAAGGGAGGCGATCTCCACGTCGACGCTGGACCCATCCCGGCGGCGTCGCTGGGCGATCCCGGAGGTGATGGTCCCACCCCGCAGCGCCCGCTCCGTGTAGGCCTGCGCTTCGGCGAGCGTCTCCTCGGTCGTGACCAGCCGGTCGAGGTTCTTCCCTTTCACCTCTTCCTCCCGGTAGCCGAACAGTCGCTCGAACGCCGGGTTGCAAGAGGAGATGCCGCCGCCCAAATCGACGTTGACGATCGCGACCGGGTTATTCCGCACCAGCAGCTCGTGGTGCTGCTGCGCGGCGGCGTAGAGGCGGGCGTTCTCGATGGCGACCGCGGCCTGCGGCGCGAACAGCTGCAGCAGCCGCAGATCCTCGGGCCCGAACTGCCGCGACGGGTCGGCGTGCACGCTGGCGATGGCGCCCACCAGCCGGTTGCCGATCAAGAGCGGCGCGGCCATCACCGACTGGATGCTGCCCTGCTCGTACTGCGCCGAATGACCGTCCCAATCCTGATAGCGCGGGATGATCAGCGGCTGGTGCGTCTGGGCCACGCGACCCATCGCCCCGTCTCCCAGCGCCATCCGCGTGCCCACCGCATTCGTTTCCAGATTGTGACTGGCCACAATGAGGAGGTCGTTGCGCGATTCGTCGTAGGTGGCCAGCTCGCCGCCGGTGACCCCGAGCAGCGCGACGGCCCGCTGCAGCACCCGCTCGAGGACGGGGGACAGCTCCAGCTCCTCCGACAGGTCTTGCATCGTGTCGAGTAACGCCTGCTGCTCCTCGGCGCGGCGCCGCTCGGCCGTAAAGAGTCGGGCGTTCTCGATGGCGATGGCCGCCTGGGGCGCGAACATCATCAGCCGGCGCAGGTCGGCCTCTCCGAATTTGCGGGAGGCGTCGGCGTGCACGCTGGCGATGGCGCCCACCAGCCGGTTCCCAATCAGGAGCGGCGCCGCCATCACCGATTGGATGCTGCTGCGCTCGTACTTCGCCGAGTGCCCCGCCCACTCCTGGTAGCGCGGGATGATGAGCGGCTCGTGCGTCTGGGCCACCCGGCCCATTGCCCCCTCCCCCAGGGCCATGCGCGTCCCGACCGCGTCGGCCTCCATATTGTGGCTCGCCACGATGAGGAGCTGCTGGGTCCCCTCCTCGTAGATCGCCAGCTCGCCCCCGGTGACGTCGAGCAGGGTGACGGCGCGCTCGAGCACCGCTCGCAGCAACTTTTCCAGCTCCAGCTCGCCGGACAGGTCGGCCAGCGTGTCGAGCAGCACTTGCTGCTCGGTGGCGCGGGTGCGCGCCACGGAGTAGAGGCGGGCATTCTCGATGGCGATGGCCGCCTGGGCGGCGAACAGGTTGAGCAGCCGCAGCTCTCGCTGACCGAAGGTGCGGGCCGGATCCGAATGCACGCCATCGCGCCCACCAGGCGAGGGCCGATGAGCAGCGGCGCCGCCATCACCGTCTGGATCGAGCTGTGCCCATACTGCGCCGAGCGGCCCGCCCACCGCTGATAGTGCGGGATGATCAGCGGCTCATGCGAGTGGGCGACGTGTCCCATGGCGCCCTCCCCCAGCGCCATGCGCGTCCCCACCGCGTTGGTGCCCATGTTGTGGCTCGCCAGGACGACGAGCTCCTGCGTGGCCTCGTCGAAAATGGCGAGCTCGCCCCCGGTGACGGCGAGCAGCGTGACCGCCCGCTCCAGCACGGCCTGGAGGAGCCGGTCCAGCTCGAGCTGGCTCGAGAGGTCGGCGAGGGTGGCGAGCAGCGCCCGCTGCTCGGCGAGGCGTTGGCGATCTGCGGCGAGCAGGCGGGTGCGCCCGATCGCAATCCCTGCCTTTCGCCGCCGCCGCCAGAATCTCGAGGTCGCCCTGCTCGAACGCGCGCCCTCCGGCGCGCCGGACCACGACCTCGCCGATGGCACTCTGGTCGATGCGGAGCGGGAGCTTTAGCTCAGATCGCGCTTCGCCGGCATCGAACCCGCCGGCGCTGGCTCGCAGCGCCGGCGCGAACGTCGTGTCGCCGGTGAGGTAGACCCCGATGCTGTCGAACCCGAACGCGTCGTGGCGCAGGCTCTCCACGACCGCCTGACAGACCTCGTCTTCATCCGTGGCTTCGGCGATCCGGTTGCTCAAGGCCAGCAGGGCGGACCGCAACGGAGCGGCGCGGGCGGAGTCGGACGCCAGGTTCAGGCGGCGCTCCCAGGTGAGATCGCGGGCAGACGGATGGTGAACGTCGATCCCTGTCCAACTTCGCTGTCCACCGTCACGTCACCGCCCATCATATGACAGAAGCGTTTCGTAATGGCGAGCCCGAGACCCGTCCCGCCGTACTTGCTCGTCGTCGCGGCATCTGCCTGGGCGAACGCCTCGAACAATCGGTCCTTTTGCGCTGGCGTCATGCCGATCCCGGAGTCGGCGACGCGCAGCACGACCCATTCGCCAGGCGCAGCGGCATCCCGATCGCGGTGCACCGCCAGGGTAATCGTCCCCCGCTCCGTGAACTTGCACGCGTTCGACAACAGGTTCAGCAGCATCTGCCGTACCTTGGTCACGTCGGAGTGCATCGTCCCCACATCCGCCCGGCAGTCTATCTCGAGCCGGTTGGCGTTCTTCTCCACCAGCGGCTGCACCGTGGTGACGACCTCATCGACCAGCGCCCGCAGCTCGAACGACTCGAGATACAGCTCCATCTTCCCGGCTTCGATCTTCGAGAGATCGAGGATGTCGTTGATCAGCGTCAGCAGATGCTTCCCCGCAGTCCGGATCTTTCCGAGGTCGGCGACGATCGCCGGATGCCCGAGGTCCAGGACCTCCTCCTGCACCATTTCGCTGTAGCCGATGATCGCATTGAGCGGCGTACGCAGCTCGTGGCTCATGCTGGCCAGGAACTGGCTCTTCGCGCTGTTGGCCGCTTCCGCCTCGCGACGCGCGTGCAACAGCTCCGTGATGTCGTGGTACAGCCCCATGAGACCGACCCGCTCCCCGTCGACGATCACCGGCACCCCCAGCACCTCGACGTCCACGAGGGTCCCATCCCGCCGGCGCCGCCGCCCGATGCCGTGCACCGGGCGGCTGAGCGCCTCCTGGGTGTACTGCACCGCCTCCGACCGGGTCGCCTCGGTCGCCACGAGGGCGTCCAGGTTGTGACCAATCGCGTCCGCTTGGGCGTAGCCGAACAACCGCTCGAACGCCGGGTTGCACGAGATGATGTTGTGGGCGCGGTCGAGCGTCACGATCGCGACCGGGCTGTTGAGCACCAGCTCCTCGAAGTACTGCTTCTGCCGTTGCGCCGCCGCGTAGAGGCGGGCGTTTTCGATCGCGATCGCGGCCTGCGGAGCGAACATGTTGAGCAGGCGGAGATCCTCGGGCCCGAACACCCGGCTCGGGTCGGAGTGCACGGTCGCGATCGCGCCCACGAGTCGTCGCCCGATCAACAGCGGCGCGGCCATCACGCAGTGCACCGTCACGTCGGCATACTGCTGCGAGCGGCCGAGCCATTCGCGGTAGGACGGGATGATAAGCGGCTCCCGGATCCGCGCCACGTGCCCCATCGCCCCCTCGCCCAGCGCCAAACGGGTTCCGGTCGACTCCTTGCCGATGTTCTCGCTGGCGACGACGACGAGCTGCTGCCGCTGCTCCTCGTAGATGGCGACTTCGCCCCCCGTCACCCCGAGAAGCGTCACGGCGCGGCTCAAGACCGCCTGGAGCACCCGGGGGAGCTCGAGATCCGAGGAGAGGTCCGCCATCGTGTCCAGCAGAGCCTTTTGCTCATCGACGCGACGCCGCTCTTCGGCGAGCAGCCGGGCGCGGCCGATCGCGATGCTCGCCTGGTCGGCCGCCGCCGTGAGGATTTCGAAGTCTTCGGCGCCGAACGCGTTGGGCTCGCTGCTCTCGACCACCAGCACCCCGATCGGCTTCCCGTCGACGCGCAGCGGCACGTCCAGCTCAGAGCCGCTCGCCAGGCTCGCCAGGTAGCCCGCGGCGCGGGTCACGTCCGGCGTATAGCGCAGCTGCCCGTCCTGGAGGGCGCGCTCGCTCAGGCCTTGGCCACGGTGCACGCGCCACTGGGGCGGCACGTCCGGCCAGCCGACGGACGCCTGCAGGACGCGGTCCCCCGTCGCCGCGTCGAGCAAGAAGACGCCAAGGAAATTGTAGCCCAGCGCTTCGTCGTGCAGTCCGGTCACCATGGAGCGGTAGACTTCACGTTCGTCGGTCGCCGCGGCGATCGCGGTGGTGAGTCGCAACAGGGCGGCCTGTCGCCGGGCCGCATCGTTCCGCTGGTGGCGGCCGGATCGCCGTGGCGCCGCACGCCGGGAGGTGCCCATGCCGCCTCAGTCCTCGCGGGCCAGCGATTGCCTCGCGGCGCGTCGGGGGGCGGACGGCGACCGATTGGACATCGCTAGGG
>JBOHSO010000103.1:0-7591 GCA_050921685.1 Gemmatimonadales bacterium | reverse complement strand
TCCGCGCCAGCGGCGAGCCGTTCGCCTACGCCACCGGTCGGGCGGCCTTCCGTACGCTCGAGCTCGCGGTCGACCGGCGGGTGCTGATTCCGCGGCCGGAGACCGAAGGCCTGGTCGAGCTGGCGCTGCGATGGACGAACGGGGCTACCGGGGGCGTGGCGGCCGATATCGGGACGGGGTCGGGCTGCATCGCGCTGTCGCTCGCCATGGAGGGCCGGTTCGATCGAGTCATCGCCACCGACCTCTCGCCGCATGCGGCGGCGCTCGCTCGCGAGAACGTCCGGCACGTGAAGCCGCATGTTCCGGTGGACGTGTGGATCGGAGACTTGCTCGAGCCGCTGGCCGCCGAGTGCTGCCGGGTGGTGGTTGCCAATCCGCCCTATCTCAGCGACGCCGAATGGGACGCGCTCGATCCCGCGGTGCGGGCGTTCGAGCCGCGGCAGGCGCTGGCGAGCGGTCCGGACGGGCTGGCGGCGACGCGCGCGCTGTTCAGTAGCGCGCCTCGGGTACTCGTGCCGGGCGGGTTGCTCGCACTGGAGATCGATGAGCGTCGCGCCGCGGTCGTGCGGGCGCTCGCGCGCGCTGCGGGCTGGCGCCGTGTGGGCATCCAGCAGGATCTCTTTGGTCGGCCGCGCTACGCGGTGGCGGTCTGGGGGGAGGACGCGTGATCGACGAGAAGGCGCTGGAACTGGGCCGGCTGATCGGCCAGACCGAGGAGTACAAAACCCTGAAGCGGGCGAGTGAGCGGCTGCGCGAGGACACCGAGTGCCAGCGGCTGCTGGCCGAGATGGAGAAACTGGCGGGACAGATCGAAGGGGCCGCCCGGCAGGGGAAGGAGCCTACGCCCGAGCAGGCGGAACAGTACGACAAGGCGGTCCAAAGCATCCAGGTCAGCCCGGTGTATCAGCAGATGGCTGTGGCGCAGGCGAATTTCGAGAAGCTGATGGCCAAGGTGAACGCCCGGATCTACGAAGGCATCCAGAAGGGCGCCGCGAGCCCGATCATCACCCTCGGTTGACGTGGCCGGCGCGTTTATAGTTGTAGAGGGCCCCGATGGGGCGGGCAAGTCGACACTGGTCCGCGCGCTCGGCGCGAAACTGCTCGCCGACGGGCTCCAGGTGCTGACGGTGCGAGAGCCCGGTGGAACGCCCGTGGCCGAGGCTGCGCGCAAGGTGGCGCTCCGGTCACGCGACGTGCTCTCGGCGGCCGCCGAGCTGTTCCTGATCCTCGCCGCCCGCGCGGATCTCGTCGCCCGGCAGATCCGACCGGCGCTCGAGTCGGGTCAGGTGGTGCTGGCGGACCGGTTCGACCTGTCCACGCGAGCCTACCAGGTCGCGGGGCGGGGACTCCCGGCCGACGAGGTGGACGCCGCGTTGCGACTGGCGACCGGTGGTCTCGTGCCGGAGCTTACCCTGGTGCTCGACATCCCCGTGGAGGTTGGACGGGAACGCCAACGTCGGGCACGGAAGGTGCAGGATCGGTTCGAACGGGAAGACGATGCCTTTCACGAACGGGTCCGGGCGGCCTACCGAGCCGCATCGGGCCCGGGCGTGGTGCACGTGGACGCGTCGTCGTCGAAGAAAAACGTGCTGGAAGCGGCCTGGCGAGAGGTGCAGGCGCTGACGGCCCTTGCAACCCGGGGAGTCCCATGACGCATCGGAAGCTGTTGCTCGTGTCCGCGATGACGGGCGCCGCCCTGGTGACCGGAGGCTGGTTGTTACAGCGCGACACGGGCGGCCAGGGCACCGTCTACCAGCAGGCCCGGCTGTTCGACGATGTGCTCTCGCGCGTAGCCGACTTTTACGTCGACTCGATTGGCGAGCGCACGTTGTACCAGATGGCGATCGACGGACTGCTCGATCAGCTGCACGATCCGTATTCGACCTTCCTCAAGCCGGACGATTTCCAGGCGTTGTCGGAGCAGACCAGGGGGGAATACGGCGGACTGGGCATCCAGATCGACGTGCGCAACGGGTGGATTACCGTCATCGCCCCGCTGCCGGACACCCCCGCCGAGCGAGCCGGGGTGCAGACTGGAGATGAGATCGTCGCTCTGGACGGCCGTTCCACCGAGGGCTGGAAGCAGGACGAAGCGGTGAAGCAATTGCGCGGCACCCCGGGCACGACGGTGGAGATCCAGATCCGGCGCGTTGGTGTGGAGAAGCCCATCACCTTCAAGATCACGCGCGCCAAGATTCACATCCGATCGGTGCAGGTCGCGATGTTGCTGGACGACCGGGTGGGGTACATCTCGCTCAACCCGGTGAGCGAGACGTCGGCGGAAGAGGTCGCGCAGGCGGTCGACAGCCTGACGGCGAAGGGCATGAAATCGCTGGTCTTCGATCTACGGGCGAATCCCGGCGGCCTGTTGAGCCAGGGTATCGCGGTGAGCGACGTGTTCCTCGATCCGGGGCAGGAGGTCGTCGCGACCCGCGGCCGGGCGCCGGACGCGACGCGCAGCTATCGCGACTCCCGTCCGCAGCGCTGGCCCAAGCTGCCGGTGGTGACGCTGGTGAACGGCGGCAGCGCCAGCGCCGCCGAGATCATCGCCGGCGCGCTCCAAGACCATGATCGAGCGCTGGTCGTCGGCACTCCGACCTTCGGCAAAGGGCTGGTACAGTCGCTCTACGTGCTGTCGCCGGAGACCGCCCTGAAGCTCACCACGGCGCGGTGGTTTACCCCCAGCGGGCGGACCATCCAGCGGCCCAGCGCGAGCGAGGCAGACCAGGTGGCGGCCGTGACCGCCGCGGAGCGGCCGGACTCGACGGCGGTCGACAGCGCCCCCGTGTTTCACACCGATGCCGGTCGCACCGTGCGCGGCGGTGGCGGCATCCGGCCGGACATCTTCGCCGCGGCGGACACGTTCACGACCGCGGAACGCGCCTTCATGCGGGTGCTGGGGAGCAACGTGGCGACCTACCGCGATGTGTTGACGGGGTACGCGATGGAGCTCAAGGCGAAAAACGTGCTGGCCACCGAGGACTTCACGGTCACGCCCGCCATGGTGGACGAAGCGCTGCGGCGGCTGCGGACCCGCGGGACCGCGTTACCGGACAGCGTCATGCCCGGCGCGCGCGGCCTGATCGCCGAGGAGCTCGGCTACGAGGCGGCGCGCTACGTGTTCGGCCGACGGGCTGAAGTTCGTCGCCGGATGCGCAATGACCGCCAGGTGCAGGAAGCGTTGGCGCTGGCACGGCGCGCTCGCGCACCACAGGACCTCTTTGCGCTGACGGCGCCGGGCGTTCCTTCCACGCGGAGCCCGTGACGCCGGCGCCGGGGACCACCCTCACGCTGGGGGTGATCGGTCCCGGCCGAGCAGGGACAGGCCTGGCCCTCGCATGGGCACGGGCCGGCCACACGGTCCGGCTCCACGGGCGGCGCCCGAAACCCGTCCCCGAACCGCTCCACCTCACGATCGGCCCCGCCAACGCGCCGCCACCCTGGCTCGCTGACGTGGCCGTCGTCGTGCTGGCGGTTCCCGACGACGCCATCCCACCGCTCGCGGAAGGGCTCGCGGGCCCGAACGCCGTGCAGGCCGCCCACGTGGTGCTGCATCTCTCGGGCTCGCGCGGTCACGACGCCATGCGCGCCCTGGCGCCTACCGGCGCGGCGCTTGGCTCGCTCCATCCGCTACAGACCCTGGTCGAGCCCGGGCGCGCGCCCGAGCACTTGCGCGGGGCCTGGGCCGCGGTCGAGGGGATGCCGCGCGCGCTCGAGGCCGCGGAGCGACTGGCGCGGGACGTGGGGTTGCGACCTTTCCGGCTGCGTCCCGAGAGCAAGCTGCTGTATCACGTCGGCGCGGTGTTCGCGTCAAACTACTTCGTGGTGGTGGAGGCCTTGGCGCAGCGCCTGCTGCAAGCGGCTGGACTGGCAGAAGGAGAAGCCTGGGAGGTGCTCGCCCCGCTCGTGGCGGGCACGCTGGACAACCTGCGACGCCAGGGACCGCTCGCGGCGCTCACCGGCCCCGTGGCTCGCGGGGACGTCGAGACCGTGACTCGCCATCTCGCGGCGCTGGCAGGGACGGAAGCCGAGCTGTATCGGGGACTGGGCGAGGCGGCATTGGAGCTCGCCCGGCACCGCGGGATGGATGCCGCGGCCGCGGAGCGGGTCGCACGGGTGCTGGCTACTGGTCGACCACCCGGACGCCGCCGGGAGGAGTGAAGCGGAACTCCCGCGCCGGGACGGCGGTGTTCACCTTGAGATTGCGCAGCAGCACCACTCGGCGCTGGCCGCTCGCTTCTTCGATCTCGACCTGGCGCACCAGCCCATCGGCGCGCCCAATCCACACCATGGCCTCGCTGTAGGGCAGCGACCGATCGCGCGGCGTCAGCGCGACCACATCCATCCACCCGATCCCGGACGAATCCGCGCGCACGTAGCGGGCGTCGTAGCGCTCCCGCGGCCGTTCCACGAATTGGCCGATCAGGTTCGGGCCGGTCGTCCCGGTCTCCGGAATGCGGCTTCGCATGACCTGCCCAGGCGTCGTGCTCGGAGTGTACAGCCAGAGATGGCGGCCGTCGGCCACGATGCGGTCGCCCGCTGGCTGGGTGAAGCGCATCGCGAACCGGCTGGGGCGCTGCTGATAGAGGCGACCGCGCGTGGTGTCCGGCTCGCCGACCATGGGGTTCGCGACGACCTGCACGAAATCGGCGGCGAGAGTCTGGATCTGCTGGTAGACCAGGGCGGCGTGGTCGAGGATCGGCCAGGGGTCCGGTGTGAATGGACGGGTGGGCGGCTGGACGGATAGGCCGATGAGCACACACGCCGTCGCGGTCGGCCACGCGTCGATCCGACGAAATCTCCATCCGCGCATCTGCCTACGCTCCCACCGGCGCCGGTTCGGCGATGCGGCGACCGATGACGTCGGCGATCACCCGCACTTCCCGCATCAGTTGGGCGAACTGCTCGGGGAACAGAGATTGCGCGCCGTCCGACTTCGCGGCGTCCGGGTCGGGGTGCACTTCGATCATCACGCCGTCCGCGCCGGCGGCGACCGCGGCCCGCGCCATCGGGATTACCTTGTCCCGCAGCCCTGTTGCGTGCGACGGGTCGGCGATGATCGGCAGGTGCGAGAGCTTCTGCACGACGGGGATGGCGCTCAGGTCGAACAGGTTGCGCGTCGACGTGTCGAACCCGCGCACGCCCCGCTCACACAGGATCACGTCATGGTTTCCCTCGGCGAGCAGATACTCGGCCGAGAGGAGCAGCTCGGTGATCGTGGCTGCGATGCCGCGTTTCAGCAGCACCGGCTTGCCGGCGCGGCCCGCCGCGCGTAGCAGCGAGAAGTTCTGCATATTGCGTGCGCCGATCTGGACGATATCCGCGGTCTCCGCCACCCACCCGACGCCGTCGGGATCGATGGCCTCGGTACACACCAGCAACCCGGTCTCTGCGCGGGCCCGCGCCAGCAGCTGCAGGGCGGGTCGACCGAGTCCCTGGAACGAATAGGGCGACGTGCGGGGTTTGAACGCGCCACCGCGCAGGATCACCGCGCCGGCTTCCCGCACGCAACGCGCCGTCTCGATGATCTGGCGCTCCGACTCGACCGAGCACGGACCGGCGATCACCACGACGTCGGTGCCGCCGATCGTCACGCCGCCCGCCAGGCGCACCACGGTGTTCTCGGGTTTCCACTCCCGGCTCACCTGCTTGTACGGCTTGGTGACGTGAATCACTTCCTGGACCCCGGGCAGCCCTTCGAACCGTGAAGCGTCGACCCGCCCGTCGTTGCCGACGAGGCCGACCGCGGTGCGCTGCGACCCCGGCATCGGGCGCGCCTGGTAGCCCATATCCCGGATGACCGCGACGACCCGTTGCACCTCCTCGTCGGTCGCCCCGTGGCGCATCACAATCAGCACGTCGTCGCGCTCCCTTGCGTCAGATGGTGAATCGGTCGCCGTCCGCGGCGGCCGTGACCGGTCCCCCGAACTGGCGGGCGGCCGACGCGGCCGGGTCAGTATTCTCGACCGGGGGATAGAAGTGCGTCAAGACGAGCCTTCGCGCGCCGGCCTCGCGGGCCAGTGCTCCGGCCCGCTCCGGTGTCAGGTGGAAGTCGATGGCCATCGCTTCGGGCAGCGAGCACTCCGCGAGGAGCAGGTCGCAGCCCTGGGCCCAGCGCGCCAGCTCGGGCGAGGGTCCCGTATCGCCGGTATACACCAATCGGCCCTCTGGCGCCGTCAGGCCGATCGCCACGCTCTCTTCGGTGTGGGGAACCGGGAAGGTCTCCAGCGACAGCTCGGCATCGAGGGGGAACGGCTCTCCTGGCTGGACGTCCATGATCAGGATGGGGAACCCGGGATCCAGCAACCAGGCGCCGAATCCCTGGGCAAGCGCCTTCACGAGCCGGACCACACCCGGCGGACCGAGCACCACCAGGGGCTCCTGGCGCTCGGGCACCGTCGTGTGCTTGAGCGCATACACCAGCATCGGCAGCTCGGCGAAATGGTCCGGGTGGAAGTGCGACAACGCAACGTGGGTGATCTCCGCCCACGGCAGTTCGAAGGCGGCGAGGCGGTGCAACGCGCCCGGCCCGCAGTCCAGCAGCAGGCGCACGTCGCCGCGGCGTACGAAATGGCACGCGGCGGTGCGGCGGGCGGACGGCGCGACGGTACCGGTACCGACGGTTATGAGCTCCACGAGATCAGGGCGTCCTTCCGCGAAAGACGATGCGCTTGAACTGAATTACACTTCCGGTCTTCAACTTGTACAGGTACACGCCGGCGGGCAGCCACCGGCCGTCGTCGGTGCGTCCGTCCCAGACGAGACGGGAGTCGCACAGGCCAGCCCCCCCGCCGGCCCCGCCTCGTCCGTAGCGGCCCGCCGGGAGGATGAGCGGGAAATCCACGCTGGGAAGCAGGCGGCGCACGACGCCGCCACGCAGATCGAGAATCTCCAGCGCGACCGCTCCCGAAGACGCGAGGTCGAACCAGATGCACGTACCGGCGCGGGTCGGTGTGGGAAACGGGTTGGGGAAGTTCTGGTACAGCAGGGTCGCGGGTGGTGTGGAGGCGTCGAGGACGACGAACGGCGCCGGGGGACGGACCAGCGAGGTGTCGGCCCCGGCATGCACCACCAGCGTCCAGCGGTAGGTGGTGTTGCGCTCCAGCGGGATGGGCAGCGTGAAGCTGGTGTCGGGCAGTCCGGCCACGCTGAATACCTCGAGATTGCTGCCGCGCCGCAGGAACAGGTCGTACCGGAACGGCCCGGGCGGGCTCGCGATCGGGACCGGCGACCAGCTGAACGTCGGCATCACGTCGGCCGTCGCCGAGCCGCTCGAATCGGCCAGGGCGGTGAGCCGTGCCCAGGCGGGGACGGCGATCGGCCCGACGAGGCCGGTGGATGCGGTCGCCCCGGTGACGCTCGTCGCGTCCACGCGCCAGAACAGCGGCGCGTCTGGTTTCAGCGGGCGTCGCAGGCCGTACTGCTCCGCGGCGCGGACGGTGTCCACGATCGGCGCCGCGAAGCCGGAATCGCGTCCGATTCGCAGCCGGTAGGTGACGGGCTGGGCGAAGCCGGGCACCGAGCCCGTCGACCAGGCGAAATCCGGCGTCACCGTCGCGAGCGCCGGCGGGAGCGGGCCGAGCGGGGTGAT
>JBOHSO010000102.1:0-3612 GCA_050921685.1 Gemmatimonadales bacterium | reverse complement strand
ACCCGGTGGTGCATCTGCTGATCGGTCGCATCCACCTCGCCTCGGGCCGCACCGCCGAGGCGGCGGACGAGCTGCGGCGCGCCCTGCGCCTCGACCCGCTGGCGGTGGCCGCGCGACGGCTGCTCGGCTTCGCGCTGGTGCAGCTCGGTCGCTTCGCCGAAGCGGTGGAGCAGTGGGAGCAGTGGGAGCGGCTGGCGCCGGGTGACGATCGCGAGATGGAGCAGCGTGACGAGGTGGTGGCGGCAAAAGCCGCAGCCCGGCTGCTCGCGGGATCCGGGGCGCGCGCGCGTGCCTGACGACGTCAAGACGTTGTCCGCGGAGCTGGCTCGCGATCCGGAAAGCCTCGTGTTCCTGCGCCTGGGCGAGCTCCTGCGCCAAAAGCGGCAGTTCGACGCAGCCACGCGGATCGCGCTGCATGGTCTGGAGCGGCATGCGCACCTCGCCGACGCGCACGACCTGTACGCCCACATCCTGGCCGACCGACACGACTACGAGCGGGCGTTCGACGAGTGGGACATGACCGTGCGCATCGCCCCCAATCACACCGGGGCGCTGAAGGGACTCGCCTTCCTTTATTTCAAGGTCGGCGACCTGTTGCAGGCGGAGGCGCACCTCCAGGCGGCCCACCGGGTGGCCCCCGACGATCCCACGATCGCCCAGGCCTTCGCGGTGATCCGCGGCGAAGTCTCGCACCCGGCGACCGTGCCTGAGCCCGGGCCCGGTCCGACCTCGGCGGAGCCGGCGCTCCCGGCAGCCGGCCTCGCGACGCTGCCCGAATCGCGCGTGTTCGCCGGGCTCGAGGGCGCACAGGAGGGGCTGTTGTTGCTCGACGCCGTGGGCCTGGTGCTCGGCGGCGCCCTCAAGACCCCTGACGGGGCCGACGTCACCGACGTCGTGGCCGCCTATCTCGCCGGCGTGTCGCAGGAGGCGGCCCGCACCGCCCGGTTGCTCGGCCTGGGTGGTTGGCGCGGCCTCTCGGCCGAAGGCCAGGGCGGCCACGTGCACGTCGTGCAGCCGACGGCGGAATCGATGCTGCTGGTGGTGCGCGATCGCTCGGTGCCGCTCGGGCGGCTCGGGCTGCTGGCCCAGCGCGCCGCACAGGCCGCCCGGCATTGGCTGGAGCGGGAGCGATGACCGGACCGGCCTTCGCCCGGGCCCTCGATCTCGTCACCCGCGTGCGCGGCGTCCGGGGCGCGATGGTCGTGGCGCGGGCCGACGGCCTGGTGGTCGCGGACCTCCTGATGGAGGGGATCAAGGGCAGTGCGGTCGCCGCCCTCGCCGCGAGCCTCGCCGGCCGGCTGCAGCGGGCGATGGTCGGCGCGGGGCTCGGGCCCAGTCAGTTCTGGCATCTGCAGTGCGAACAGGGCGCGCTGCTCGTCGTGCCGGCGGGAGACAACCTGCTCGTCGTCGCGGTGACGGAGCCGGAGGTCAATGTGGGGTTGGTCCGGCTCGAGTTGTTGCGGGCGGCGGAGGTGGCCACATGATGGCGGTGCGCGCCGTCGAGGCGTGGACGCTCGAGCCGCTCACCATGTACGTCACAGAGGCCGGCGCGCGACTCGTGTTGTTGATGACGCCGGCCGGACAGGTCCTGGCGCAGTCCGGGTTTTCGCGCGCTGTGGATGTGATGTCGGCTTCGGCGCTGGGCGCGGCGATCATGGCATCCACCACGGAGCTGGCGCGGCAGCTCGGCCAGGCGCCGTTCGCGGGACTCAACCATCAGGGCCAGCGCCACGGCATCTTTCTGAGCGGCTTCACGACGGATCGCGGACCGCTGACCGTGCTCGTCGTCTACGATCTCGATGCTTCGTCCCTCGGCTTGGTGCAGTTATTCTTTGAGCAGCTGGTGACGGACTTGCGGACCGCAAGCCCGAAGGCGGGGGTCGCGAAGCAGGTGTTGGCGGCCGATTTCGAGCGCGAGCTGAACGAGAGTCTCAACACGCTCTTCGGGAGATAGCGATCCGTGTCCTTGGTCAACTTCACGACCCGTGAAATCACCTGCAAGATCGTGTACTACGGCCCGGGGCGCTCCGGGAAGACCACGAATCTGCACTATATCTACGGCCGCGTGCCGGACTCCCGCCGCGGGCGCATGGTGTCGCTCGCGACCCAGACCGACCGCACGTTGTTCTTCGATTTCCTCCCGATCGATCTCGGGCAGATCTCGGGGTTCACCACGCGGTTCCAGCTCTACACCGTGCCGGGGCAGGTCTATTACAACGCGACGCGGCGACTGGTGCTGCAGGGGGCGGACGGCGTAGTGTTCGTCGCCGACAGTCAGGCGCGCCAGCTCGACGAGAACCTCGAGAGCCTGCAGAACCTGCAAGCGAACCTGCTCGAGCACGGCGTGGACATCCGCACGATGCCGCTGGCGATGCAATACAACAAGCAGGACCTGCCGCGGGAGCTCATTCTGCAGGCGGCCGAGCTCGACGATGCGCTCAACTTCCGCGGCGTCCCGAGCTTTCTCGCCGACGCGCTGCACGGGGACGGCGTGTTCGAGACCCTGAAGGCGATCACCGAGCTGGTGCTGCGCCGGCTGGCGCAGGGGGCGCCCGCGTGACCAGCGCCCTCAACCCGAAATTCACGTTCGAGACGTTCGTGGTCGGCGCGGCCAACCGCCTGGCCGTGACGGCGTCCCGGTCGGTGGCGGAGAGTCCCGGTTCGGCCTACAACCCGTTGTTCATCTACAGCGGCTCGGGGCTGGGTAAGACGCACCTGCTGATGGCGATCGGTGCGAGCGCCAAGCGCCTGGCCTCGGGCCTCAACGTGGAATACCTGACGCTGGACGAGTACGTCGAGGCGTTTCACGCCGCGATCGCGGCCGGCCAGGGCGACGCGTTCCGCCGGCGCTTTCAGACCGTGGACGTCCTGCTCATCGACGACGTCCAGTTCCTCGCCAATCGACGCGAGATGCAGACGGAGCTGCTGCGCCTCTCCGAAGCGCTGCAGACCGCGGGGCGCCAGATCGTGCTCACCAGCGACCGCCCCCCGGCCGAGATTCCGGATCTGGACGAGCGGCTGATCTCCCGCTTCTCGGGCGGCCTGGTGGTGGATATCGGCACGCCGGACTACGAGACGCGCGTCGCGATCCTGCGCCGCAAGGCGGAGGAGCGCGGCGCGGAGTTCCAGCCGGGCGTGCTCGAAACGGTGGCGGCGCCCGAGTGCGGCAACGTGCGCGAGCTGATGGGGGTGCTGAACCGGCTGGTCGCCTACCAGGCGGTCAACGAGATCCCGCTCAACGCCGAGGGGGCGAAGGTGCTGCTGGGTGCGGAGGCCCGGTCCACGCCCGCCGCCGCCGAGCGCGCCGTGGCCCCCGACGAATTCGCCGCCTTCCTCACCGACGTGACGGTCACCGTTGGGAAGGCGGTGGAGGCGTGGCAGGCGCGGATCGCGGAAGCGATCCTGCGTTGGGAGGGAGAAGGGTATCGCACGCGGCGGCTCGAGGCGTTGCTCGAGCAGGAAACGCCGCTCGCGCCCGATGAGGAGATTGCCGCCTTCGCGCGTGACGTGGAGCGGCTGCGGGTGCTCGAGGTCGAGGTGTCGCAGTTCGATCCGCAGGCGGCGGGGCAGAGCGTGTTCCGCGACCCCGAGCGGCTCGCCGAAGCGGAGGAG
>JBOHSO010000101.1:0-2067 GCA_050921685.1 Gemmatimonadales bacterium | reverse complement strand
CGCGTGACGAAGGCCGCAGTGATCATCGAGGCGCTGATGCCGATGATCAGCGTCACGGCGAAGCCCTGCACCGGCCCCGTGCCCACCAAGTACAGGATGAAGGCCTTCAGCACCGTGGTCACGTTGGAGTCGATGATCGCGCTCATGGCGTGCTTGAACCCTTCGTCCACGGCGAGGCGCACCGTCTTGCCGTTCTGCAGCTCCTCCCGAATGCGCTCGAAGATCAGGACGTTGGCGTCCACCGCCATCCCGATCGACAAGGCGAACCCCGCGAGGCCGGGGAGGGTGAGCGTGAACCCCATCAAGGCGAGCCCGCCGAGCGCCAACACGACGTACACGAGGAGGGCCGCCACGGCCAGCGCGCCGGAGAGACGGTAGTACACCAGCATCACGAGCACTACGAATACCACCGCGAGCGCCGACGCCCGCACGCCGTCGCGGATCGAGTCCGCGCCCAGCGTCGGCCCGATGGTGCGCTCCTCCACGATCTGGAGCGGCGCCGGGAGCGCGCCCGCCCGCAGCACCAGCGCGAGATCCTGCGCTTCGGTGAGCGGCTTGTTCTGCAGGTCGATTTGCCCGGCGCCGCAGATCTGGTCGTTGATGATCGGCGGCTGACCCTGCACGCGGCTGTCGAGGATGATCGCCATGTAGTCGCGCACGTGGCGACCGGTTTCCTCGCAGAATTTCCGGCTGCCGCGCCGGGTCAGATCGAAGGTGACGACCGAATGGTTGTTCATCTGGTCGCGCCGCGCGGTGGCTTTGGTCAGCTCCTCGCCCGTGATGATCGCCCGGTCCTCCAGGGCGTACAGCGGCCGGAAGGGCCGGGCCCCGCGCGACTCGACGTCGGTGCCCCAGCGCAGCTCGATGCCGCGCGGCATCGCCCCCCGGACCTCGGGACGGGCCAACAGGCTCTCGGCATGCGGCACCTGCTCCTCGGGGACGAGATACTCGCCCGGTAGCTGGCCCTGGAACAACAGGGCGGAGAGCGCGCCCGGCGCGGTGGCGTCCGGGGTGGTATCGGGCGCCGCTGACGTGTCCTGCCGCTTCGCCGTGTCCTGGCCGAAGAGTTGCGAGACCGCGCTCACCTGCCCCGATGCCGGCCCCCGCACTCCGGCCGCGCGCAACGCCTGGTCGATCGCCGGCAAGGCGTCGCGAAACAGGTTCTTCATATCGGTGATGCGGAACTCGAGAAACGCCGTCTTCTGCACGATCTGCTTGGCACGTGCCGGGTCCTTCTCGCCCGCGAGCTCCACCACCAGCCGGCACTGCCCGATCACCTGCACCACGGGCTCTGTCGTACCGAACTCGTCCACCCGGGTACGCACCACGCGCTCGGCGCGGCGGATCGCGTCCGCGCAGTCGGCCACCGGCCCCCGGGACTGGTCCACCTCGAGCGCGAGGTGAATCCCCCCCTGCAGATCGAGGCCGAGATTGATCGGGACCCGCCGCACCGTGGTGTCCTTCATCCGGCCGGTCTGCGAATCCTGGACGCGCTGAGTGACGTTCTTCGGCAGCAGCGCCCACAACGACGCCAGCACCAGCGCCGCGATGACGATGATGCGACCGCGAATCGTGCTCATCCGGTACTCGCAAGGTTGAGACTCTGGTGCGCCGCCGTTCGGTCGCGCGCCAGCTGGTCGAGCAGCGCCTCCCGCGACGGGAACCCGCGCACATCGCGCAGCCGACGGACCCATTCGACCCATACCGTCTCGCCGTACAGTTCCCCGGCGAAGCCGAACAGGTGCACCTCGAGCCCACGCTCGGCGACGCCGAAGGTAGGCCGGGGTCCCTGGTTCATCATGCCGCCGTAACGCACCATTTCCCCTGTATCCTTTCCTCCCGCGACTCGGACCCAGACGGCATACACCCCGTCGGGCGGCAAGAGTTTCCGCGCGTCCGGCACCGGGAGGTTGATCGTCGGCACCCCGATTTCCCGTCCGCGCCCGGCGCCCCGCTCGACCCTGCCCAGGGCGCCGTACGGCTGACCCAGCCAGCGCCCGGCCAACGTCAAGTCGCCGTGTGCCACCGCCGCCCGGATCAACGTGGACGAGATCGGCTGCCCGTCGT
>JBOHSO010000100.1:0-4344 GCA_050921685.1 Gemmatimonadales bacterium | reverse complement strand
ACCCGGCGCTTCGTGATCGATTTCACCAAGACGGGCTACATCGATTCCTCCGGTCTTGGGGTGCTCGTCTCGCTGTCCAAAAAGGTCCGCGAACAGGGCGGGGAGCTCCGGCTCGCGGGACTGAACGAAGATCTGCAGACGCTGTTCGAGCTCACGAAGTTGGACACGTTGTTCGCCATCACCCGGACCCCGGCGGAGGCGCTCGCCGCCTTCTAGGCGCGCCCGTGACCGACCCGCTGCATCTCGTCGTCCACCGGCCCGTGCGCTCGGGGGGTGAAGTCACGCTGTCGCTCACGATGCCGAGCGACCTCGCGCTCGTCGGGGACGCGGTCGAGCTCGTGACGCGGCAATGCGATGTCGGGGTGCTCTCGCCACGGCGGCTCAGCTTCAATCTCCGCACCGCCCTGGCCGAAGCCCTTGCCAACGCCATCGCCTACGGCAACCGTCACGACCGCGCCAAAATGGTGCGCGTGGAAATCACGATCGGATCCGAGGCGGTGCGCATCACGGTCGCGGACGACGGGGCCGGCTTCGATCCGGCGCAGGTGCCCGATCCCACCGCACCCGAAAACGTCGGCCGGGAGGACGGGCGCGGGTTGTTCGTCTTGCGCCACCTGGTCGATCACGTCGAATTCAACAGGCAAGGGAACTCGGTGTGTCTCGTGTTGCGGGCGGGCTGACCAAGCTCGAGCGGCTCGTCCCGGCGCTGGAGCAGCTGGCGGGCGTGGCACTGCGCGTCTGGCGCGTGGAGGGCGAGGCGGTGCGAGCGCTCGCCGGGTCGCCCGTCTCCTGGACGCCCGCGATCCCGGCCAAGGACAGCGGGGGCCGGCGGGTGGAGACGCCGGAGGGCGTCGCCTGGTTCGAGCCGGTGGGCGGCGCGCCGGGCCTGTGGCTCGAGATTCAGGACGGGGATCGGGCGGGCAGCGCGGGGGCGATGCTGAGCGAGGCGGTGGGGTGTCTCGTCGAGGCCGAGCGCGAGGCCGCCCAGGTCGCGGCGGAGTTGTCGGACCGGTACGAGGAGATCGACCTCGTCTACACGATCAGCGAGATCCTGGGACATACGATCCGGCTCGACGAGGCGGCCCGCCGCATCCTGCAGGAGGTCGCCACGGTGGTCGGCGCGCGGCGTGCCAGCCTGTTCGTGCTCGATGAGGAGCGGGACGTGCTGCGCCTGGTCGCCGCGAAGGGGGTTACGCCATCGGTGACGGATCCGATCGAGATCGACGATCCCGGCTCGGTCACCGCCCGGGCATTTCGCGACATGCGCATCCAGAGCAACGAGTCCGGGGATGCGAGTCCGCAGGCTGTGGCGCGCGGCGCGGCCCGCGCCTATCGCGGGCGCGCGTTCCTGTCGGTGCCGGTCTTGTACGGGGCGCCGGGTGATCAGGCCCGGCCGATCGGCGTGATCAATCTGACCGACCGCACCGGTTCGGACACCTTCTCCGCGGGGGACCGCAAGCTCGTGGCGGCGATCGCCAATCAGGTCGGCGCGGCCATCGAGAACGCGCGGCTCGTGGCCAAGGATCTGCGACAGCAGCGCGTGCGTCGTGAGCTGGAGCTGGCGCACGATCTGCAGCTCAAGCTGCTGCCCTCCCCCTCGGTGCTCGGCGCCAAGGCGGATCTCGCCGCGCGCTGCCGATCGGCGGACTCGGTCGGGGGTGACTTCTACAACCTGCTCCGGCTCCCCGGCGATCGCGTGGGTGTGATGATCGGTGACGTCTCGAGCCACGGGTTCGGCGCCGCCCTCATCATGGCGCTCGCCATGGCCGCCTCCGGCATCCATGCCGAGTCGGTCGACACCCCAGGGCAGGTCCTCGCGGAGCTCGAGGCGTCCCTCGCCGACGAGTTGGCGCGTACCGAGATGTACATGTCGTTGTTCTACGCCGTCGTCGATCCCGCGGCCGGCACCTGCGCGTACGCCAACGCGGGCCATCCGCACGCGTTCTTGGTGGGAGGGGAGTCGGGCGAGGTTCGGCGCCTCGAAGCCACGCGCACGCCGCTGGGCCTCGGTCCGCGACCCGACGCCGCCGATCGGGTGGAGCCGTGGCAGCGGCGCACCGACGTGCTGTGTCTCTTCACCGACGGCATCGTCGATGCAACGGGGGAAGCCGGTGCGCGCTTCGGGGAGGAACGCGTGCTGGGGCACGTACGGTCGCTCCGCACTGGGCCCGCACAGCACATCCTCGAAGCCATTTTCGCCGATCTGGCGGCGTTCACCGGCGGCGCCACCCCGAGTGACGATCGGACGCTGCTCATCGCAAAGGTGTGACCGCGGTGGCTCGCGCCCCGCGCCCCAACAAATCCCTCGGCCAGCACTTTCTCACCGACCGGCACATCCTCGCCCGCATCGTCGATGCGGCGGAGCCGGAGGCGCAGGATGTCGTCATCGAGATCGGCGCCGGCACCGGCACCCTGACGCGGCAGCTCGCGGCGCGCGTCGCGCTGGTGCTCGCGGTGGAGAAGGACCATGCGTTGGCGCGCCGGCTGCGGGACGCGTGCGCATCGGAGCCCGAGCTGCGCAACGTCCGAGTGATCGAAGCGGATTTCCTGCGGCCCGGAATTCACTGGAAGGATGTCGATCCAGCGGTGGCGCTCGCGAGACCGCCCAAGTTCGTGGGCAATATCCCGTACGCCATCACGACCCCGATCATCGAGGCGGTGTTGTTGCAACAGCCGCCGCTCGCGGTGGTGCTCATGCAGGAAGAGGTCGCGGACCGCCTCTCCGCTCCCCCGGGCTCGCGCACGTACGGCGGGTTGTCCGTCGGTGTGCAGGTGCTGGCGCGCGCGGAGAAGCTGTTCACGGTGAAGGCGGGGTCGTTCCACCCGCCGCCCAGAGTGACCAGTACCGTGGTCCGGTTGCGGCCCCGGCCGCACCCGCTACTCGAGCGACACGAGATCGCGCGGTTTCGGGATTTCGTCACCGCCAGTTTCAGTCGCCGTCGCAAACAGCTCCGCAACGTGCTGCGGGCGGTGACGGGCGAGCCGGCGGCCCAGGTGGAGCGGCGGCTGGCGAGCCTCGGCCTCTCGCCCACGGCGCGCCCCGAAACGCTCACCCCGGAAGATTTCGTTCGCCTGTTTCGCGAGCAGGCCTTGGACGCGAGGCTTGCGTGAGGAGATACATTGTGAAATAATTCACAATATGCGCAGGATTTCGGACTCCACCATTCGCCGGCTGGCGCAGTACCTGCGGTTCTTGGAGCAATCGGCTGCTCAGGGGTTCGCCACGATCAGCTCGGCGGAGCTGGCGCGTCGTGGCGGCACGACCCCCGCGCAAGTCCGCAAAGACCTGTCCTTCTTCGGATCCTTCGGGAAGCGCGGCTTGGGATACTCGGTCCCCGAACTCGCGGCTCGAATTCGCGACATTCTCGGACTCAAACGGACGCACCGCGTGGTGCTGGTGGGGGCGGGCAAGATGGGCGGGGCCTTGCTCGAGTACCAGGGATTCCGGCAGCACGGGTTCGACTTCGCGGCGATCTATGACAAAGATCCCAAGAAGATCGGGTCCCGATGGAACGGACTCCCGGTCCGCGACATCCGGCACATCGAAGCCGATCTGAAGAAAGAGCCGAGCGACATCGCGATCGTCGTGACGCCGGCGGAGGCCGCGCAGGATGTCGCCGACCGGCTAGTGCGGGCCGGGGTCAAAGCGATTCTCAATTTCGCGCCGGTGCAGCTCGTCGTCCCGCCCGACGTGACCGTGCAAAGCGTCAACATGGCGCTGGAGCTCGAGACGCTGAGCTTCGCGCTCGCGAATCGCTGACGGACCACTTCGCTGGGGGAGAGCGCCGGCGTTAGATTACCGCCCCCATGCCGCGCGTCCACGTCACGAGTGAAATCGGCCCGCTGCGGGCCGTTCTTGTCCATACGCCGGGCACCGAGCTGACGGCGGTCACGCCCGGCAATCGCGAAGACTACCTCTACGACGACATCATCGATCTCGAAATGGCGCAGCGGGAGCACCGCCGCTTCGTGGCGGTGCTGGAGCGGTTCGCCGAGGTGTACGAGATCCGCGATCTGTTGACCGAAATCGTCGCCCGGCCGGACGTGCGAGAATTCCTGATCACGCGCGCGCTCGAGGTGGTCCCCTCCGACGCGCTGGCCAAGCGGCTCACCGGGTTGTCGGCGGAGGCGCTGGTCGGGCTGATGATCGAAGGGACCCTGGAAGAGGCGGGGCCGATCGCCCGGGCGCTGAACGAGGTGGGATACGCGCTGCCGCCGCTTCCCAATCTCTTCTTCACGCGCGACGTGGGGATCGTCGTGGGGGAGCACGCCATCATCGGATCGATGCGCTACGGCGTGCGCTGGACCGAGGAGATGCTGGTCAAGGCGCTGTTCCGCTATCAC
>JBOHSO010000099.1:0-5255 GCA_050921685.1 Gemmatimonadales bacterium | reverse complement strand
GAGGCGCTCACCGATCAGCTGGAGCGAGAGGCCGAAGCGCTATTCGCCGAAATCCAGTCCGTCGGGGGCGTGGTGCGCGGGATCGAAGCGGGCTGGTTTCAACGACAGATCGCGCGATCGGCGGCGGAGTTCCAGCGGCTGGTGGAGGCGCAGCGGCAGATCATCGTGGGCGTCAACGAGTTTCTGTCCGAGGACGACCATCCCGTCGAGATTCTCAAGATCGCCAACGATGCCGAGGAATCCCAGCGTCGCCGGCTAGCCCGCCTCCGCGCCGAGCGGGACCAGGCGCTGGTGGAGCAGCGGCTCGCATTGCTGCGGCAGGCTGCGGAACACGACCACAACGTGCTCGGCCCGATGCTCGATTGCGCGCGCGCCTCCTGCACCCTGTTCGAGATCCGCCACGCGCTGGAGCGCGTCTACGGGGCGTACCGCGAGCCGGTGTTCTTCTGAGCGAGACGGGAATGGCGCTCCCGGCGGTCACGAGTGAGGACCCGCTTCGCGCGGCGCTCGCGCGATTGTCCCGGGTCGAGCCCGGCGGCGCTCGGGTGGTCTCGTGCTACCTGAAGCTCGAGCCCCGCGACAAGACGCGCGGCAAATACCTCATCAAGATGAAGAACCGGGTCCGGCAGGCCCTCGCCGAGCTCGCTCGCGAGCCGCTTGACCGTGCCGAGCGTGAGCAGGTCGCGGCGGACCTGGGGCGGGTGCTCGGGTACTTCGAGCGTCCGGTAGTGCTCGCCGGGGCGCGAGGCGTGGCGCTGTTCGCGTGCGGTCCGATCGGCTTGTTCGAGGTCGTGCCGCTCCCGCACGTCCATCGCTCGCGGCTGGCCGTGATGTCCTCACCGCTCTTGCTGGAGTTGGTCGCCCTGGAAGAGGAATTCGGCACGATCCTCGTGGCCGTGTGCGACCGGACCAGCGCGCGCTTCTTCACGATCACGGCGTTCGGCGCGACCGAGTGGCCGGGGCTGATCGCCCCGGGCACGCCCAGAGCCGGCAAGTTCCACGGCGAGCGCCAGGCGATCCGCGGCGGCCAGATGAGCGGCGGTTTCGGGGAGCACAACTACAACATGCGGATCCGCGGGGAGCGCCACCGGCACTACGCGCGCGTGGCGGACCAGATTTTTCGACTCCACGCCCAGCAGCCGTTGGCGGGGCTCGTCCTGGCCGGTGTGGGGGTGGACGCAGCGGGGCTCGTGCCTCACCTGCACACATACCTGCACGATCTGCTGCTCGGCGTCGTGCGATTGAACCCGAAAGCGGTCTCCGTTGCCCAGGTGCGGGAGGCGGCGTTGGCGCTCCGCGAGGAGCGCGAGCGCGCCTGGGAGCGCACGCACGCCGATGCCATGAAGGACGGAATCGCCACCGGGTGGGCCGTGAACGGCATCGAGCCCACGCTCAAGGCGCTCTCCCGGGGACAGGTGCGGACGCTCCTGGCGGACGGGCATGACGACGACCGTCGCATTGACGATGCCGTCGAGGAGGCGTTGGCGCAGCGCGCGCAAGTGGACGTGCTCTACGACGAGCGGGCATGCCGCGCCGTCGACGGTCTCGCCGCCCTGCTGCGATTCCGGGGTCGATGAGCCGCCCGATCCGGGTGCTGGTCGCGAAGCCCGGCTTGGATGGGCACGACCGCGGGGCGAAAGTCGTCGCCGCCGCGCTGCGGGATGCCGGGATGGAAGTGATCTACACCGGTCTCCATCAGACCCCCGAGATGATCGCGCAGGCCGCGGTGCAGGAGGATGTGGACGTTGTCGGGCTGTCGATCCTGTCCGGCGCCCACATGACGTTGTTCCCGCGAGTGCGGAGACTGTTGGAGGAGAAGGGACGGGGCGACGTGCTGCTGACCGGAGGCGGCATCATCCCCCCGGCAGACAGGGAGGAGCTCGAGCGCCTCGGCGTGGGAAAGCTCTTTGGGCCGGGCACATCGACCGAGGAGCTCATCCGCTACATCCGGGAGTGGGCAGCCGAGCATGTGGCGGCCTAGCTCATTCGGCGTTCCTCGGTCCGTCGTCCACATTCATCCGTGAGCCGCTTGCGGACCCTCGCGGCCGAATACCGCGAGCTTGTCGCGCGCCTGGAACAGGGCGGTGGCCCGGAGCGAATCCGTCGCCAGCACGAGCAGGGCAAGCTCACGGCGCGCGAGCGTGTCTCGGGGCTGCTGGACAAGGGCAGTCCGTGGATCGAGATCGGGCTGCTGGTTGCTCACGACCAATACGACGGGCAGGCTCCGGCAGCCGGGGTCGTCACGGGCGTGGGCCGGATGAACGCGCGAGCGGTCGTGGTGGTGGCCAACGACGCGACCGTGAAGGCCGGCTCATGGTGGCCGGAGACGATCCGGAAAATCCTGCGGGCGCAGGAGGTCGCGATGCGCCAGCGGATCCCGATCGTCTACCTGGTCGACTCGGCCGGCGTGAACCTCCCGTACCAGGGCGGCGTGTTTCCGGGTCAGTACGGGGCGGCCCGCATCTTTTTCTACAATTCAATGATGCGGCGTTACCTGCGCGTGCCGCAGATCGCGGCGGTGATGGGACCGTGCATCGCGGGCGGCGCGTATCTCCCCGCGCTCTCCGACGTGATCTTCATGGTCGAGGGGACCTCGTTCATGGGACTCGGGGGCCCGAACCTCGTGAAGGGCGCGACCGGACAGACGGTGGACGCCGAGACCCTGGGGGGCGCCCGGACGCACACCGCGGTGAGCGCGGTGGCGCATTACCGCGCCGCTACCGACGCGCTGTGTCTCGAACGGATTCGTGAGTATGTCGGCCGCTTGCCGCACGACCCGCGGCCGGTGCCGACGGGGCAGCCGCCCAAGCGGAAGCCGTCCGACCTGTACGACCTCCTGCCTTCCGACCACCGGATGAGCTACGATGTACGCGCGGTGCTGGACTGCCTGCTGGACGGGGGCCGGGTAGACGAGTTCCAGCCCGACATCGGACACGAGATGATCTGCGGGCACGGCGCCATTGCCGGCCGGCCGGTGGCGCTCATCGCCAACGCCCGGGGGGTCATCAAAGGAAAGCCCGGCCAGCCGCCGCGCATCGGAGGGATCATCTACACTGAGAGCGCGGAAAAGGTGGCCTATTTCATCGAGAACGCGGAGCGCGAGCGCCTCCCTTTGCTCTTCCTCCAGGACGTTTCGGGATTCATGGTGGGCACCGAGGCCGAGCACTCCGGGATCATCCGTGCCGGCGCGCGGTTCGTCGAGGCGATGGCGACGGCCACGGTCCCAACGCTCGTGCTCACGGTGAACCACGCGTCGGGGGCCGGCTACTACGCCATGGCGGGACAGGGGTTCGATCCCGATTTCATTCTCTCTTGGCCGAGCGGCCGGATGGGGGTGATGGAGGGGGAATCCGCGGTGCAAGCCGTGTTCGGCACCGACGTCGCCAAAGGCGAGAACGCCGGCGCGGTGGAAGCCATGCGGGCCGATTACGAGCATCAGCTCGATGCCCGCTACGCCGGCGCGCGGGGCTACGTTGACGCCATCGTATTGCCGGAGCAGACGCGCGACACCCTCGCGTTCCTGCTCGAGGTGACGGCCGAGTTTTCCGGTCCGCACCTCGGGGCGTTCATCCTGCCGAGTACGCCGTGACCGCCCGCCACCTCTCGCAGGTTCTTGCATTGGCGGCCACGATGGGGTGCGGCCACTCGTCGCGGGGGCAGGTTCCGCCGCCGGTGGCCACGCCGCCGCCTTCCGGCACAGCACCAACATCGCCGCCCACCGTGCTCGCGGACGCGTTAGGCGGGGTGGCCCCTGCGCCGCCGACCGAGCCGATCGTCCCACCCCCGCTTGCGTTGCTCGCGGGACTGATGCCGCTGCGCAGCACGGGTGTGGAACAGTTCCGCGTCGCCCACCCGACGTTCGATGGCCGTGGCGTGCTCATCGGGATCCTGGATTCCGGGATCGATCCGGGCGTGGCGGGACTGATCGCGACCAGCACCGGTGCGCCCAAGCTGCTCGACGTGCGCGATTTTTCGGGAGAAGGGCGGATCGGCCTGCGGCCGGTGACGCCGGGGGCGGACGGCAGCATCGCCATCGCCGGTCGCATGCTCTACGGTGCCGCGCGCATCGGTCGGCTGGTGACAGGAGCGACCTGGTACGCCGGGTTATTCCGGGAACTGCCGCTCGGCACGGTCCCGGCGGCGGACGTCAACGGGAACGGCACGAATACGGACGAATTCCCCGTCGTCGTGGTCCGTGCGACGGACGGATGGGTCGTGTTCTTCGACTCGAACCTGAACGGCACGTTCGAGGACGAAATGCCGCTGCACGACTACCGGCAGGGGCGTGAAACGATCGCCCTGGGGCGCCGGTCCCTCACCCTGGCGGCCAACTTCGCCGACGTGAACGGAGCCCCGCAGCTCGATCTGTTCTTCGACACGTCCGGTCACGGCACCCATGTGGCCGGCATTGCCGCCGGTCACGCGATGTTCAACGTCGCCACCTTCGACGGCGTGGCACCGGGTGCGCAGCTCTTGGGCCTGAAAATCGCCAACGACGCACGCGGCGGGATCTCGGTGAGCGGGGGCATGCAACGGGCGATGGAGTATGCCGTGCGCTTCGCCGCCGAGCGCCGTTTGCCGCTTGTACTCAACATGAGTTTCGGCGTCGGCAACGAGCGTGAGGGCCGGGCGGTCATCGATTCGCTCGTGGACGCATTCCTGCGCGCCCACCCGAACGTGGTCTTCACGATCAGCGCGGGGAACGATGGGCCCGGTCTCTCGACCATGGGGTTCCCCGGTTCGGCCAACCTCGCTGTGACCGTCGGTGCGCTGGAGCCGGGTGCATTCACTCGCGAGCCGCAACCGGGCCCGCCACCTCCCGACCGCATGGGGTGGTGGAGCTCGCGCGGTGGCGACCTCGGCAAACCCGACCTCGTTGCGCCGGGGCAAGCCTTCTCGACCGTCCCTCGCTGGAGTCTCGGAGACGAGATCAAGTCGGGCACCAGTATGGCGGCGCCGCACGCGGCGGGGCTGGCGGCCCGGCTGCTCTCGGCGATGGCGCAGCAGCAGCGATCGGTGACCGCCGCCGACGTGACGCAGGCGCTCCGCGCCACGGCGGCTCCGCTTCCGGGCTGGACGGTGGTGGATGGGGGCGCGGGGGTCCCCAGACTCGAGGCTGCGTATCGCTGGCTCGTCGCCGGCCACCAGGGGTCGCGCTACGTCGTACGGACTCCGGACGGCACCGGCGCCGCACTGCGCCGGGCCGGCTTCTTTGGGCCGGGCGACACGACGCAACTGTTCACGGTGACGCATGC
>JBOHSO010000098.1:0-4173 GCA_050921685.1 Gemmatimonadales bacterium | reverse complement strand
TTCTACATGATCGTGGGGCTGATTCCCCCGGACGCGGGGCGGGTCCATCTGGACGAGACCGACATCACCGACACGCCCATGTACCAGCGGGCGCGGATGGGGATCGGCTACCTCGCCCAGGAGCCGTCGATCTTCCGCAAGCTCACCGTGGAGCAGAACGTCGAAGCGATCCTCGAAACGCGCCCGCTCCCGCCGGACCAGCGCGCCGCGCGACTCGAGCGGCTGCTGGACGAGCTCGGCATCAAGCACCTGCGTCGCCAGAAGGCCTATCAGCTCTCGGGTGGGGAGCGCCGCCGGCTGGAAATCACGCGCGCGCTGGTCACCGAGCCCAAGTTCCTGCTGCTGGACGAGCCGTTCGCCGGGGTCGATCCCATCGCGGTGCACGACATCCAGACGATCGTGGCCGGACTGCGGCAGCGCGGTATCGGCGTGCTGATCACCGACCACAACGTGGAGCAGACGCTCGACATCGTGGATCGCGCCTACATCATGTTCGAGGGTCGGGTTCAGGTCGCGGGCAGCGTGCGCGAGCTCGTGTTCGACGACCGCGTGGCGGACCGCTATCTCGGACCGACCCTCACGGCCCGGCTGCGCGCCCGCCTGGGACAAGCGGCATGAAGACCGGCCTGCAGCAGCACCAGTCCATGCGGCAGGACCTGCGGATCAATCCGCGGCTGTTCCAGGCGATGGACCTCCTGTACATGCCGCTGCTCGACCTGCAGCAACACCTGAAGCAGGAGCTGTTGGGGAATCCGTTCCTCGAGCTCGTCGACACCGAGGAGGATCCGGAGGTCCCGCAGTCCACGGCGGCCGAGAAAGAGCAGATCGAGCAGGACAAGAAGGGCGACGACGAGCCCAACTGGGAGGACATCCTGTTGGACGACGGCTCCGAGTCGATGTCGGGCGTGCGCGACCTCTCCGAGACGCGGGAATACACCGAGCCGGTCTCGGTCGAGTCCCGCGACCTGTCCGATCACTTGAAAGACCAGGTCCAGATGCTGGACCTCAGCCCGCGCCAGCGCCTGCTCGCCGAGGAATTCCTCGGCAACATCGCGGAAGACGGATACCTTGGCGCCACGCTCGAAGAGATCGTGGACGGCGCGAACAAGCTGCTCGAGGAGTTCGCCGAGCAGCGGGAAGCGGAAGACGACGTCCGGCCCTACACGCTCGCCGAGGCCGAGGAGATGCTGCAGATCGTCCAGATGCTGGATCCCCCGGGTGTGGGGGCGCGCGACCTGCGCGAATGCCTGCTGCTCCAACTCCGGGACAAACACCAGACCGACACGCTCGCGCACCGGCTGGTCGAGGAAGCGTGGGACGATCTGAAGGGCCACCGCTGGAGCGACCTCGGCAAGCGGTTCGGCATCGAGCCGGCCGAAGTGCAGCGCGTGGCAGACGAGCTGTCCAAGCTCGACCCCAAGCCCGGCCTGCAGTACGCGACCTCCAACGACACCTACATCATCCCCGACCTCGTCGTCCAGAAGGTCGGCGACCAATACCATGTCTCGCTCAACGACGGAGGGGTGCCGCGGCTGCGGATCTCGAAGACCTACCAGGACATCGCGCGGGATCGCAAGAAATTCCAGGGTGAGAGCAAGGAGTTCATCAATCAGCGGCTCAACAGCGCCCACTGGATGATCCAGGCGATCGAGCAGCGGCGTCAGACGATGCTCAAGGTCATGAACTTCATCGTGGACCGCCAGCGGGAGTTCTTCGAGAAAGGCGTGGAGTACCTCCGGCCGCTCACCCTCCGCGAGGTCGCCGACGTCATCAACATGCACGAAAGCACCGTGAGTCGGGTGACCAACGAGAAATACGTCCAGACGCCCCGTGGCCTCCTACCCCTGAAATTCTTCTTCTCGAGCGGTCTCCAAACCAGCACCGGGGAGGACGCCAGCGCTCGCTCGATCAAGGCGCAAATCCAGAAACTGGTGTCGGACGAGGACCCCCGGAACCCGCTCACCGATCAGCAAATCGTCGAGATGTTCGGGGCGCGCGGCGTGCGGATCGCGCGACGCACCGTCGCCAAATACCGGGACCAGCTGAACATCCTCCCGGCCCGCATGCGGAAGCGTCTGTGAGCCTGGCCTCGCCCGCCTCCCGTCCCGAGGTGAGCGTGCTCGTGCCCGCCAAGGACGAGGCCGAGAACTTGCCGGAGCTGGTGCGCCAGACGCGGGACGCGCTCCTGCCCGTGGCTTACGCGTGCGAGCTGGTAGTGATCGACGACGGCAGCCGGGACGACACCGCCGAGGTGCTGTGCCGCCTCGCCGCCCAGCATTCGTTCCTGCGGGTGGTCACCCACCGCACCCAACGGGGCATCGCCGACGCGCTCAAATCGGGCACCGAGGCCGCGGCGGGACGCGTGCTGGTCTTCTGGCCCGCCGATCTCCAATACCTGCCGGGGGACATCCCGGGGGTGGTCGCCCCGATCCTCGCGGGGGATGCCGACATCGTCACCGGAACCAAGCAGGGGCAGTACGAGAAGCGCTTCGTCTCGTGGGTGTACAACGGCTTGTGCCGCTGGCTCTTCGGCATCCGGGTAACCGATTTGAACTCGGTCAAGGCCTATCGCCGGGAGGTGATGGATGCCGTCCCGCTCCGGCCCGACTGGCACCGCTTCATGGTGGTGATCGCCGCAGGGCAGGGGTACCGTCTGACCGAACGCCCCGTGCCGGTCTACCCGCGGCGCGCCGGCAAGTCCAAGTTCGGTATCGGCCGGATCCCGGTCGGCGTGCTCGATCTGCTGTCGGTGTGGTTCCAGCTGCGCTTCGGCCGCAAGCCGATGCTGTTCTTCGGGATCTCGGGCGCGCTCCTGTTCCTCCTGGGATTCCTGGTGGGCGTGTTCGCGCTGATTCAGCGATACGTGCTTGGCACGGGGTTCCGCCCGCTGCTCGACCTCATCATGGTGCTCGTGATATCGGGTGTCTCGCTGTTCGGGTTCGGGTTCGTGGGCGAGCTGGTCGCCGGGCAGCGCGAGGAGCTGCGGGCGCTCCAGCGGGAGATCGAACGGCTGCGGGATGAAGCCCGCGCTCGCGAGGGCGACCGGGTGTAACCACCCGCCCAAGTCCCAGACGGAGGTTGTTATGAAACGGTGGATGGCGATCGCAGTGCTCTGCGCCGCGTGCGCTTCCTTCACCGGCCCGGGCGGCCTGACCCATCCCGAGGGAGTAGTCCTGGCCAGCCCCGGCCTCGGCGGGCAGCCGTACGGCGTCGCGATCTCTCGCACGGGCGACGCGCTGGTGGCGCAGGTCAATGCCGGCCTGGTCAGCCGCTACAGCCTCCCCGACACCCTGCCCACGTCGAGTCTCATTTCCGGCCTCCAGCCGGTCCACGTGGCCATCGACCCAACCGGATCCAGGGCCTACGTCATCAACCAGGCCGGGCAGGCGCTGCGGGTGATCAACCTCAGCCCCTTCGGCGTGGTGGACACCATCCCGCTTACCAACGACGGCTTCAACGTCGCCGTGGCCCCGAACGGGCAGCGCGTGTACGTCACGACTGCGGACGGCCGGGTGTACGTGGTGAGCACGGCCTCGACGGCGATCGTGGATTCGATGCGCGTGGGCAGCGCCGCCAACGGATTGGCGTTCAGTCCGAATGGTGACCGGCTGTACGTCAGCTCGCGCGATGCGGGCACCGTTACCGTCTTCGCGACGCAGACCAACGCGCCGCTCGATACCATCGTGACGACTGGAGCGCCGCAGCGCCTGGCCATCACGCCGGACGGTTCGACGCTGTTCGCGGCCAACGAGAGCCACGGCGTGAACGTCATCGCGATCCCGTCGGGCACGCTCCAGCCCAACATTCCCCTCGACGGCTCCGGCTACGGAGTGGCGCTCACGCCCGACGGGGAGCAGCTCTACGCCACCAACCCGACGACGGGAAACGTCTTCATCGTCGACGTCGTCAGCCGACTGGTGGTGAAGACGCTGCCCGTCGGTGGCACCCCGCGAAACGTGAGCTTCGGCGAGGACGGGCGGATTGCGCTCGTGACGGATGGGGGTGGCCGGGTCATCTTCATCCGCTGATGACCGGCGCCGCCAGGTGGCGGCGGCGCTGGGTCAGGTCCGAGCGAGTGGCGGAGACCCGCCGTCGCGCCGAAGGCGGATCCCGTAGCGTCCCAGGAACAGCGCCAGCTCTTCGGTGAGCGGCGAGCCGTCGACGCTCCTGGTC
>JBOHSO010000097.1:0-3008 GCA_050921685.1 Gemmatimonadales bacterium | reverse complement strand
TAAATCAGGTCCACCGCCGCCCCGCCCGCCACAAGACGCCCGTCGCGGAGCTCCGTTTCCCGCGGGTCGACGATCACGGCCTCGAGGCCGCGCGCGCGAAAGTAGTCCACCCACAGGACGAACTCGTTGTGGGTCGGCACCTCCCGCCAGTCGAGGATGGCGATGCGCGGCGCCGCACGGCCACCGCCCCACCGGCCGTACGCCCCCAGCAGCGCGTGGAGCACTCCGTGCCGCCCAAGGAGGGGACGCACGTCGAAGCGGCGCAGGAATGGTCGCATCGCGGGCAGGGCCAGAAACGCTTCCGCGAGCGCATCGGCGTAGGCCGCCCCAGCCGGAGTCTCGGCGTTGTACTCGGTGAGGCGCAACACATCCTGATCCGGCAGGTAGAAGGCATCGAGGCGCGACGTCGGGCTGGCATCGGGGAAGCCCGGGTCCCGCTCGATCAAGGCTTCCTCCCACTCGAGGAGTCCGAACTGGCGCCGCACGGCGTCGTTCTCGAGTGCGGCCCGGTAGGCGCGGTCGAAGGCCCGCAACAGAATCGCGCAGCGCTCCTGCAGGAAGCGGTACTGCTCGGGGGTGACAAACCGCGGCCGCAGCACCGTGCACAGTGCCCGCTCCCCGAAGAACAACCCGCGGCGCCGCAGCTCTGCGTCGAGCACCGCCTGCGATTCTCCGGCAAGCTCGTCGCTCAACAGCTCGTGATAGTGCCCGATCGCCTGCTCCAACACCGCCTTCATGCTGATGGGGTCCGGCTCGGAGCACGGCCCCGGAACAGGGCCTGCCAGTGGAACTCCCGCACCGCCGGACGATGGATCGCCAGCCGAATCGCCAGATCGGCCATGTGCTGCACCACCCACTCGAAGTATTCGGGCGTCAACGAATTGATGTCGAAGTCCGGCGCGGGATTCATGAAGTCGATCGCGTAGGGTACGCCGTCTTTGACGGCCCATTCGATCGAGTTCATGTCGTACCCCAGCGCGCCCACCAGGGTGAGCGAGTCTTTGACGATCCGGTCGCGGAGCGCCGGGGTCAGGTAGTCGGGATCCACGACGTACGCGCGCGCTTTGGGATCATAGCGGATCGGCAGCACGTCCTGCTGTCCAATGCACAGGCAGCGCACGAACTGCTCCCACTCGATGAACTCCTGCACGATCATGGTCCGCAGCCCCGACTCGTTGTAATGGGCGAGCAGTTCCTCCCGCGTGCGGCAGATGTACACGTCCTTCCACCCTCCGCCGTGCGCGTCTTTCAGGATGCAGGGGAGGCCGATAGCGCGCATCATCGCGTCCCAGTTCAGCGGGAACGCCAGGTTGCGCAGGCTCTCTTGGTGGCTGATCGCGGGGAGGTAGTCCTTGTTCGGCAGGGCCATGGTCTTCGGGCTCGCGACCCCGAGCTGCGTGGCGATGGTCGCGCCGAAGAACTTGTCGTCCGCGCTCCACATGAAGGGGTTGTTCACGACCGTGACCCCCTGGAGCACCGCGTGCTTCAGGTACGACCGGTAGAACGGGACCTCGTGGGAGATGCGGTCGATGAAGACCGCGTAGGTGGTCGGGGCGTCCATCGCTGTGGCCCCGAGCTTGACGTAGTCCGCGACGACGCCCTGGTCGCAGCGGTTCACTGCCTCGATGAATTTGGGTGGAAACGACCACTCCCGGCCGACGATGAGGCCCACCTTTGCAGTCATAGTGCGCTCCCGCCGATCGGTTGTGTTGCGCGGCTCAAGATGGTCCCCGGTGCCGCTGGTGACAAGCACGATGGCGCGCCGGTCAGCGGCACGCGTCAGCCTGCGAACAGGTGGAGATCGGTGCCGACGGCGTCCGCCATGTCCAGCGTGGTCTGCAGATCGGGATGCCGCACCACGAGGAAGCCGTCCGATACCAGCGTCAGGAGCCAGTTGCGCCGGGGCGCGCCGATGGGCAGCAGCTCCACGGCGGCGATATGCGCGCCGAACCGGGCCCGCAAGCGGTCGAGCCCTTCGATGTGCCGAATGTGCCCGGTGCCCTGGGCGCGCTTGAACACGATCGCGGCGTTGTAGCGGCGCTCCAGCTTGGTGCTGAAGCGCCGGTGTAGCACCGCCTCGGCCCAACCGCTGTAGAGATCGATGTCGGAGGCGTAGTTCATGACGTCGACCGTCCGCGCCCCCGGCGGTCGCGCCGCGATCTCACCGAACACGGTTTCGCCGTTCGTTTTGCGGTACCACTCCATGTGGGTGAAACCCGTCTGGAAGCCGAGCGCCTTGAGCACGGCGCGGCCCATCTCCCGCCCGTCCGCGAGATGGTCGGCGTCCACGTCGCGCAATACGATCGTCTGGGGGCTGATCCACTCTTCCTGCCGCGCCGTCAATGGGCGGGGACGGTACAGACAGATGTTCCAGTAGGCGATTTTCCCCTTGATGCAGATCGTATCGAACGTGTACTCCACCGCGTCGATGAATTCCTCGACGTTGACCTCCCGGACGTGACCGGCACGGGCGAGTACGGCGTCGAGCTCGAGCCGGGAGTTCACCTGGAAGGTATCGGCCGATCCGGCGCCGGCGATCGGCTTCACGATCACCGGGAACCCGATCTGCTCGGCCGCCCGCTGGCACTCGGCGGCGCTGGTGGCGCGCTGGTGCTTCGGCGTGCGGATTCCCGCGGCGGCAACGGCCTGCTTCATCGCATCCTTGTCTCGGAACAGCGTCGCTTGCGCGACGTCCTGGCCGGGCACGCCGAGCCCTTCCCGCAGGCGCGCGGCCAGAATCACTCCCGGCTCCCACAGGCACTCGACCTGCTTGAGGGGCTGCGCCGCTTTCCACGCCTGCACCTGCTGCACGACCGCCGCGTCGTCCAGCAGTGAGGGCACCTGCTGGTAGCCGGCGAGGTGCTCCCGGACGAACGGCGGGAGCTCGCGCTCCGCCTGGTCGCCGATGCCGAACACCCGCGCCCCGTGTAACGCCAGGCCGCGCGTGAAGTAGTTGATCTCCGTGGGATACCCGGGTGAAATCATGAGCACGTTCATGACGCTCTCCC